>CAYUUY010000038.1:0-7731 GCA_964448035.1 uncultured Candidatus Saccharibacteria bacterium | reverse complement strand
CGTCTGAAATTGTTGTTTTAACATCTTCTCCCCAACGAGTAACCCATTTGCTATTGACTTTAATTTTTACTACAAATTGCATTCTGGTTTTTTCACCAACCCAAGTATTGGTATGACTGGTTGGTCTAGGTGAAATTTGCCACTCTGTATTTTCATTAATATCTACAATATAAATATTGCCTGTTGCTGAAGCAGAAGCATTTTGGTATTTTCCAACAACAGAAACTTTATATATGCCAGTTTTATTTCCTGCTGTAAAAAGCGCTAAATTATTTGATTTAGTTTGTAGTGTTCCGATTCCCCCGCTTTGCAAAGACCAGGCAAAAGATGTTGATTTGGAAACATCTTGATTGTTGTTTGTTGTAGCAAATGCTGAAAGGTTTATTTTTTCTCCTGGAGTAATTGCCTGGCCGCTGCCATCAATTGAAATACCTAAATTTATGGCAGCAGAAACTGTTGGGGTAGCATAGGCTTTGTATTTTCCGTTTGAAGCTGAAAATACAATAGTATTATTATAGGTTCCACTGGTTCCGCCAGCAATAAAGTCAGTTGTTAATTTGCTGGTATTTTCATTTGATAAAATTCCACCCCCAGAAGCAATTGCAAAAAAAGATTTTCCAGAATCAAAATCTGGAGTTAATTCGCCAACCTTGCTTTTAGAAACTGTATTTCCATTTTTATCTTTAAAAATTATTGAAAGATTTTTCGTTTTAGCGGTTTCTAAATCAAAAGTTGCGTTTGAAAATTCTGCTGAATATTCTTGGCTAGTGCCTTTAGTATCCGCGTTTGTATCCTCAGAATCGTCTCCACCAGTGCTAGTAACTGTTGCTGTAATTGAATCAGACCCACCAGCGCAACTTGAGGTTGCAGTAATTGTATAAGATCCAGCAGTTGATGGCGCTGTATATTTGCCAAAACTGTTTATTGATCCGCCTGTTGCAGACCATGAATGAGTAATTCCAGAAAGTTCATTATTTGTTGCATCATAGGCTTTGGCAGTTAAATTAGCTGATTCGCCGGTTGAAAGTGAAAGCGAGGTTGGAGTAATAGTTGAATGATCGTAATTATCACAAGGTTGTGCTTCGGAATATGTGTAGTTTGCGGTGTAGGAATTTAATGTTGGCGTGGAAACACCATCTGTGTTTGATAAAGTTGTTTCAACTTGCAGATAGCGACGTTGATCTAGACCTGAAAGATCGATTGAAGCAGCATAACTTTCTGAAGAAGACCAATCAGTCCAATCTGAAGCATTGTTTGAGGTGCGAAATCTAAAATTTATAGCTGTATTTGCTGGGATTGTGGCATCTGGTTCAAAAGTTGTCCAGGTAGTAAAGTCTTCAGTACCGTCGAGTTGAGAAGAGGAAGAGGTGTGAGTGGCAGCACCATCAGAATACAGTTCAAACTCAGCAAATTGAAATCCACATCCTATATGATTCTCCTGAAGCGGGTCGGGAGCCTGCAGACATGTAAGACCAGCAGGATTTTGTGTCTCTGTGCCATCTGGGTCAAAAGTAATTTGAACTTTATAATATCTAGCGCTTGTATTGGAGTTTGTTGGAGCTAAAACATCCTGTCCACCTATAAAATCATTACTATAAAAAGACTCATAAGAAATATTATCAATACTGGAAGAAATTGCTAAATTATAGCAGGAACTTATTTGCACGATAGCAATTCCGACGAAGCTGATTCCTGTTTTAATTGATCCAAGATCTATAGTAACGGTTGCGGTTGGATATCGGAAACTTTCAGTCGCCCAACATTCAAAAGGGCTTTCGTCAAATAAACACCCTGTAATTCCAGGACTAGTAGCAGTTGCTGTTGCCCCAGAAATATTAATTTTTTGCTTAGTTTTATTGTCAATTTTTATACCATTATCAATTTGTATATTTGTTTTATTACCTGTTGACCATGCAGTGTCTGATAAAATTTGGGAACTTCCACTAAGTGCATTAGAGGTGCTTTTATGTTTGAAAATAAAAACAATTACAAAAGAAATAAGTATTATAAAAACTGGAATTATCCAAAATAAATGTTTTTTCCCCTCCGGATTCATAATTTAATTATATAATACTTAAATTATTTGTAAAGAAAAAACCGGCAATCGGATGTGTTTCCCGACTGCCGGGGTAGTAGCTACTCGAAGTATATCTCATTCACCATTACCGATAAAGGTATTCCTGGATTTACCTTTATATCAATAGTGATGTTTTTGATAGTGCTTGCTACATCTGCTTCAGAAATGATTCTGAAGCATCTAAGTGCTGGATCCGCGCTAATGTCACCTAGCGGGAATGCCGCTTTATCTTCCGGATGAATGCCTAGATTCCGGAAGTTTTTTACTTCTTGCCCATTCACCTTGATAACTATGAATTCAAGAGAATTAGCCGGGAAGCTAACCACTCTTAGTTTCTCAACTTCCAGAGATGGCACTTCCGCACAGAGCACAACATTGCGTGGAGAGTCAGTTTCGATGTCTACTCCCCATCCAAAATTATCCTCTCCATCAAAAACACGGAGAGGATTGTGTGGGGTTGGAGTGGCATATATAATTTCCACTCCGTTTTTCGGTACACCCCAAGAGTTAGCTGGAGTGCGAGAGCCATCAACACCAACCAACCAGATTTTGTCGTCCGCGAGGAATTTTGGGTCGCTAGCTACGACTAGCGCTTTATTCCCCTGCCAACGAACGCAACGACCCCGTCCAAATACGTACTCACCATGGATACCATATATCTGAAAGCTGCAACCGTTATTTATGGCTACATAACGGTTGTCATGACTCCACACCTGGCGTTGGAGCGGACCTGCGAAATCGGCTCGATTTTTCATTCGTCCATTTGTGGTGAAACAATTCATTAGTCTCTCGGGCGAGACTGCATAATGTAATGTTCCGGCCACGTGGCTCGGGGGCACGGGTTCTAGAAGATCACGATTGTCTGTGCTCCAATCTTCGTTGTCCCCCTCAAAAATGTAACATCCTTTACTGATCCCAACTCGCCGCTTAATCCACTGACGTCCGGGGATATATTTTGTCCATGCAGGTTTGTTTGCAGGGACGAAAACAAAAATATCCCCATCACTTGTTGGCTGGGTAAACCACTTGAAACAATATACCCAGCCCAGGTAATTCATCGATGGGCCGCTGTTGACAGTAACCCCCGTAATATAGAAAGTGCCTAAAACAACCAGCACCCACCATCGTACTCGCCAAATCCGTCGCCAGTCAATTTCGATGGACCAAAAATTGCTGCGAGCGGCAGGTGTAGCAGGCGCGTCGACAGAGGCTTCGACGCGGAAAAACGGGAATGTATTGAACATGGTCTCACCTCTCGATTCCGCCACTCTTGGGGCGGGGGATTTTTACGCACACTTTGCGCGTATTATAAGCTCGTTGTGAAAATTACGAGCTCACGAGTTATGCGTACTTTACGCATAAACAGAAATATTTTGGGGACGTTCCCCAAATAGCCTTACTTTTTGCCACAATATAAATATCGCACATATGTGCTAGATTCTTCGCTACACTCAGAATGACATTATTAGACTAAATACCCCTATTTATGCGTAAAGTACTTTGATTGTTAAAGTACTATTTTACCAGCTTTTATAATTAAAAACTGATTTATTTGCTAATTCCTTTATATCAAATTTTTCTCAATTTGTCAAGATATTAATGTTGTTATTTTTTATTCTAACTTCAATCTTTTTTATGCTATTTGAAATTTTGTTTAATTTTTCTTGAATCTTTTTTGGTTTTATATATTTTCCCCAATCAGCTATTTGCCAAAATTTTTCTAATTTTGGGTCTTCTTTTGGCCGATATCCCAAATTTAAATTTTTAATTGTTTCTGTTATTTTTAAATTATTAAGTTTGTTAATATGTTTTTTATTAATTAAAAAAGTCCAAAATAACTTACCGGTGCAAGCTAGCCAAAGATAGTTTTTAATAACTGTCTTTTGTGACAAATAATTTAAAATTAGTCCATCAATAATATTTTTCGCATTAGTTCTAAATGTAATTTCTACTGAATTATTATTTTTAATAATCAATTTTGGAATTCTATTACTGCTTTTAGTTTTAAAACTAAAAGTACCAGAAAAAATCAACTTATTTTTATTCTGATCAAAAATGAAAATTTCATTTTTTCTAATAATATTTTTTCCAAATTTTTCAAATATATTTTGCTTAGGTTGAAAATTTAAAGCTTTTTTAAGTTGATTTAAAGATTTAACTTGAAAATTAAAGCATTCGTAAGAAAGTTTTTTATTTACATTGCTTAATGTCTCATTCTTGATTTGATTTACCAAAGATTGATAATATGATTGTTTTAGAAAAACATTTTTAGCAATTTTAGTAAAAATTTTATAACTAATGTTTTTTTCTGTCTTAATATAAATAATGCCATTTCCAATATTAGCGTTTGGATTATATTTCCAATATTTTAGTTCGTTAAATAAAAACTGTTCATAAATATGAGCTAAATAATATTGTTTCTGATTGTAATTAATAAATATGTATGTCATTTCAAAAAATAGACTGAACGAGCGGGAAAGAATATGTGGGTATCAACCCCACCCGTTCAGTAGTATAAGTATCTTCACGACACAACAGCTGGCTTATTTGTGCCGATCGGCAGGAACGCCGTCAGAGCCGGCGGCGTCGTCGCGGGCTGTGTGCCATGCTGAAGACACTTGGCTCGATGATGATCTAGTGTCTTTGGCAGCATCATTCTTGTCATATTTCCCACCTATTCCCGGCGTTCCAAAGCCGTTAAGGGCGGAAAGTATTCCAAGAGTTCCTTTGCCAATGTTTTCACCTACCTTTCGCACGCTCCCCACAAAGAGCAGATTTACTGCAACTACTAACATTAGAATTGTGCTTAAACAGATAATTCAAACGCTTTTTAGGGCAAATGTGCAACCAAGTAAAAAATAAGTGTTTGTTGATTCTTTTATATCAAAGCAATTTTAATTAATCAAGCTATGTTTTTGATTAATAATTATTATGTAATAGAATAAAGATAATTATGAAAATCACTAAATTTGACCCAGATGAATATCAGAAATTTTCTAAAAAATTAAACAAACTTAGTTTGCATAAATTGAAATATATCGCTAACAAAACTGGCCTAAAATTCACAAACAATAAAAATCTGAGCAAAAAAGACATAATCTTTTGTCTTGATGAATCAGATAAAAATGAGTTACTTACTGCTTATTGGGAGTTAATTAGCCAAAAATAGGGCTTGTGCGGAGTTTAATCCTTCTGAAAGGAGAAATGGTTGTGGCTAAGTTAAAAGTTTTTGGGGAACGTCCCCAAAATTGCTTAATCATCAAATTTTTTAATGTCTGCGCCGACAGAGTTGAGTCTACCAACTATATCCTCGTAACCGCGATCTATTGGATATGCGTTTCTTAAAATTGATTTTCCTTGAGCAGCCAACATACATGTTAATAAATTAATTGAAGGTCGCAAAGCTGGAGGACAAATAATTTCTGTTGATTTTAATTCTGTTGGTCCGGTTACAGTTACTCGATGCGGATCAAGAAGCAAAATATTTGCGCCAAATTTATTTAATTCTGTATAATAAATAGCTCTGTTTTCATATGTCCAATCGTGAACTAAAGTTTGACCTTTTGCTTGAGTTAAAATTGGTAAAAACAAAGGCAAGTTATCGATATTAAGACCAGGGTAAGGTCTGCCATAAATTTTATCTGGTAAGGCTTTTAATTCTGAGGGTATTATTTCTATATCAACCAAATCAAAAAAACCATTTTCTGATTTATATTTTTGGCTAATTTTTAGCTTTTGTTTCATAACTCGCAGTTTTTCAATTTCAAGTCTAAGATAATCAATCGGGCAACCAATAATTTTTAAATTAGATTTTGTTGTAATTGCAATAGAAATAAGTGTCATTGCTTCAATTGGGTCTGGCATTATAGAATAATTTTGAACTGGGTTTAATTTTTTAACACCTTCAATAATTATTTTATTAGTGTTCAAACCTTTTATTTTAGCGCCTGCGGTTTTTAAAAACCCACATAAATCGCAGACCATATAATTGCTTGAAGCAAAGTGAATAATTGTTTTACCAGGAATTAGCGTTGCTGACATTATTGTATTTTCAGTTGCAGTATCACCAGATTCATACATCACAAATTCATCATTTTTTGGTTTGTTTTTTGTGATAATATATTCTGTAAGAGTTTCTTTAATCTTAACCCCTAAATGTTTTAAAGCTGCTGTATGTGGATAAACAGTTCTTTTGCCCAGTTCACAACCGCCAGCTTTTGGAAGAGTAAAATTATTTAAAACACTAGAAAGAGAACCTATTAAAAGAATACCGGATCGTGTCTTGCAAAACGCTTCCTTATCCAAATTCTTTAGGTCGATTTTTTCATTATTTTCTGTTTGAAGTGAATTTTTATCTATCCATTTAATTTTTATGTTGATTGAAGTTAAAATTTCAATAATTCTTTTAACTTCTTCAATCTGAGGAACATTATTTAAAGTTAATGTTCCTTTTATCATTGGTAAAGAACATAAAATAGCAACTGCGGAATTTTTGCACGCATTTACTTTAATTGAGCCTTTAAGTTTTTTTCCACCATTAATTACAAAATATGACATATATTTTTTGTATTCTATATTATAAAATACACCTTAATTTCTGCAAGGTCAACAAAAAAATTACGATTAAAAGATTGTTTATGATATGTTTATTAATTAGTAAATTTATTCAATTCCTAAAATAAAAAATTCTTGGTCATCGCAGTAAGATTTTAGCTGGATTTTATCTTTTTAGCATCCAGTTAACTGCTTGGTTTAATTTATTTTTGTTTATTGTATCCCAAATGCGATGATCAGCGTTTTTAAGTTTTATTAATTTAACATTTTTTAATTTAGACGCAAATTTGACAGAATGTTTAATATTAATTGTGTTGTCTTTTTCCCCATGAATTATTAAAATATTTTTTTCATTTAATTTATTATAATTTATACTTGTTTTTGATAACTTATTTGTAAAAAAATCATTCCAAAGCTTTTGTTCAATTCCTCGATAAACATTTTTATAAATTCTTCGAGCAAATTCTAAACTGTGCATTAAATTTTCTTCTCGGTAAAATATTCCTTGACTTTTCAGGTCAATTAATGGCGCTGACAAAAAAATTTTATTAATATTATTAACTTGGGCTGACAACAATGCAATCAAGCCACCAAAAGAGCCCCCGCCTAAAATTATCGAATTTATTTTCCATTTTTTTTCTACAAAATTATATTGCTCAATTGCTTTTCCCTTTTTAGCAATTTTTATTACATCATTTGCAGTTTTAATTAAATTATTTGGGGTAAAATTACCATCGCTTAGCCAAGAACCATAATAATGAGGCATGATGATTGTAATTCCTTTCTCTTGGCAATATTTGGTAAATAAATTTTCTTTAGGCAATGTTGGAAATCCGCTCAAATAAATTAAAACAATTCCTTTGTCAATTTTAGGAAAAATTATATTATAGTTTAATTTTTTTTCTTTAAATCTGTAAAACATTTTTATATTATAACATTAATTTTTCATAAAATAAAAACCGGCGGGTTTTTAGTCAACCGGCGAAACAAAAAAAAATGATTTTAATTTAATCTAGCCTTAAGTTAGCTTCATTGTTTTAGGCGCTATTTATTCAATTCCTAAAATAAAAAATTCTTGCTGACCTTGTGGGGTGGCAATT
>CAYUUY010000037.1:0-7761 GCA_964448035.1 uncultured Candidatus Saccharibacteria bacterium | reverse complement strand
AAAAAATAACTGATGATAATAAAAAGGTTATTAAAGCTAAAACTACAGATTTTTTTAGCAATCTGCTTGTTTTTTTAGATATTAAAACAATTTTGCGTACCAGAATACCCTCCTTAGTTGATTATCAACTTATCTTTATTATAAAATAATTCAGCAAAAATTCAAAGCCGCTTTATTTATTTATTTTAAAATTTTTAAGCAAAGGCAAATAAATATCTTTTTCTTGTGGAATTTTTAAGTCTTCATAATTAGCTGATAACGAAAAATTAATATTAGCATTTTTAATAATTGCTAACGGGGTTTGTTCTTTGCCTTCTCCCATTTCAAGAACTGCTGCAGAAGCTAAAGAATCAACAATATTAGTACGCGAAATTTTAATTTCCCGATCAAACAAATCTTTAGTCCCACGGTAATCTCGAAAAAGTTCGATTCCATACGAAGCAATTGAAATACCTGTGACTCCAGCTCTAAGTGGCGCTGATCGGCTATCTGTGATGATTATTCCTAAATTTTTCAAAGCAAATTTTTTTGATAAATAGCTATGAATTTCTTTAGCAATTTCAACAGATTTTTTTGGTAAAAGAATATAATAATTATTGGCATTACTTTCGTCAATTCCAGCAGAAGCAGCTAAAAAATTTTCTTTGATTGTCAAAATCGCATATTTTCCTGGCACTTCTTCCCGCGAGATATAATAATCAGCTTCTTTTTTAATTAATTCATCTTTGTCTAAATTTTCTGAAATTGGCAAACATCTGCCCTGATGAATCGCAACAATTTTTGAAGCAATTACCAAAATATCATTGTTTTCTAAATTCAAAAGATAGTTATCAAGCAAATTAAAAAGATCATCTTTTGGCGGCTGCATAATTCTAGTTTTAATCGCTTTGATTTCCATAAAATAAAATTATACTGGCCTTAAAGCGCCAGCAAAAACCTGCCAAGCAAGCAGTGATTTAGCAACTAAACTTAAAATAATATAAATCCACTCACCGTATAAATAGTCTTTCCACTTACCTACTTTTTTATACTGCAAATACATATTGATTGCAAAGCAGTTGAAAAAAATGAAAAGTGATAAATAAATCCAATAAACAAAATTTGGTGGACCGCCCTCTCCGCCGCCTGCGCCAAATAAATAAAAACCAATTACAACCCAGGGAATTGCGCCTGCAACACAACCGTAAATAAATGGCAACCAATCCAGTTTTTCTTTATCCTCATTCATTTTTTCCATCAGCATCCCAAACCAAATCATAAAAGCGTTTAAAAAGAAAACTGCAATTAGCAAGCTAATATCATAAATTCCAGTTAGCATTGCAATCGCAACAATCATTATTGAAGCGCTAATTGAGTATTCATTCCAACGATAAGGATTTTGACCGCGTTTTAAAAAATCAATATATTTTTGATAATAACCAAAAGCAATTAAAAAATGGAACAAAGCTGAGAGCAATAAAAACAAAACAACAAGATAACCAAATTTAACACTAAAAATTTCAACTGAGGCTGGAAAAAGTGTTCGCGTGCTTGGGTTAAAGTCTAAAAAGCTTCTAGTAACATTAATCATAAAATCATTGGAAATAATAATCATTATCAGCCCTTGGGCTAAATGCAAAAATCCGGCGATAATGTTAAATTTTTTAAGTCGAGCAAATTTTTCTTCCATATTTTTTCTTTTTTAAATTATATTAATTTCTTGTCCAATTAAAAACCCAGCCTAAAATCATTGCTAGAATTGTTAAAATAATGACTATAATTCCAAATATTTTCATAAATTTGATTTTTCGAAGAATGAAATATATCCCAGCGCCGATTCCGAAGAAAACAAAAATTCGAGTGATTAAAAAATCTGTTGAGTTTTTGTATGGCGAAGAAATAATAATTAGGTTGAAGAAAATTGCAAGAATAAAACAAATAATTCCTAAAATATAAATTCCGCCTTCGCGCTTACTAAAATATACTCCCCAAAAAAACAAAACAGCCAGAAGCGGGATGCCTCCAGAGACAGTATTATTTAATTTACATGTCTCGCTCAAAATATAAATTAATATGAAAATAAAAACTATTGTGAGCGCAAAATATAAAATTCCTAAAAAAATTGTTTTAATTAATGATTTTGATCCGGGAGCTGATTCTTGAGTAACCATTTTTCTCCTTTATAAAAAATAGTAATTATCTTTATATTACTACAAAAATTAAAGGAAATAAAAATGGGCGCGACTGCTTCAAAATGACTTGATGCAGTCGCGACCATAATTCCCACGAGGGAGTACAACAATCAAAGTACTCTCTCGTTTATTTTCAAGATTTTGATTTAAAAAATAACTTCAAGTCTTTTTCGGTTTTTTCTGTTAGATCTAATTTATGAATTTTTGAAAGTTTGACCCAAGCATAACCTGCACCTTCGCCGAGCTTAATCTGGTCATCTTTAATTTCTTTTTCAATATAAAAAACATAGCGATGTGTTTTAAATTCAGCGTTAAAATAGTTGCAAAGCTCGATAACTTCTTTTTGATTGATACTGATACCCAGCTCTTCCTTCACCTCGCGGATAAAAGTTTGCTTTGGGCTTTCGCCTGCTTTTGACAATCCGCCAAAAAACGCCCACATGTTCGGATTGTAAGGGGTATTCGCATCTCGCTTGTGGAGCAAAACTGATTTTGTTTGAGAGTTATAAGCAAATCCCCCAGCATAAAAATTTTTCATTGTCTGGATTTTGTTAATCTGATTTTAAAAGCTTAATATATCCTAAAAAATAAATTTAACAACAAAGAAAGATTAGCAAAATTATCCTGATCAATCTTTTAATATTTTTTAGTCGTTGGTATTACAACCAGAATCTTTTTGGAGCAAAGGGCTATTAATCTTTGTTTCATAAGCCAAAATTGTAGCAATATTTTTGTTCTCTACTGCTGAAAGAAGCGAATTGCTAAAGTTTGCGTTTTCTTTGTACCAGCTTTTTTTAGCAAAATAACACTCTAAATCTTTGTGCACAAAAGCTCTACCATGACGGGCATAAATTTCATTTCTGGCAACTTTTAGCTGCCAAGGGGTAAGTGAAGTAATTTCAGAAGTCGAGATTACTCTTGTGTTTGAATCAGAAATCACGTAGTCAGAATCTGCTGATGTTTCTGAGTCACTGGAAGATTCTTCAGGGCTTTTACTTGCTTCAAGTTTTTTACGATCAGTAGTAACTTCATCATTTTCTGAATAAATATACACGACAATCCTTGTCTTAGAACCTTCTGTATTAATATTTACCCATGACTGAAAATCCACATCTTCAGTTCTTAACCAACCGCTTTTATAGTCAGATGCTAATCCTTTAGAACCTTCCTCCCATTTATTAAGTTCAATTAATTTTTCATAATGTTCATACGCTGAATCTGCCTTGTCAGATGTTTCCATTGTCATTACTGAAGCTGCGTCAGAACCATAGTTTTTATCAATAATTTCACTTTCTGGATAAACAAACAATTCTTCTAAAGTTTTAATTTTTTCTGAAGCTGTTTCAGCTGCTTGCTCTTCAGAATTTTGCGCTAATTTTGCTTTAAAATAATACTTCCAAGCAAAATAACCAGCTGCTGTCAAAGCTAAAAGAATTGCCACCACAATTATTACAACAATTGTGGTTTTGCTGCTACCATTTTTTTGGGGCTGGGGCATTGGCTGAGATTGAGAATCAGATTGGTTTTGTGACGAATCCATTTTTCCCTCTTTTCGATTATTTTAAATATTATTGTAAAGTATAACCGCCATCTATCGTAAAAATTTGACCAGTGATATAATTTGCGCTGTCAGATGCTAAAAAAACTGCCATATTGGCAATATCTTCTGGCTCACCCATTCTAGCAAGCGGGATAGCAGCAATGGTTTGTTCTTGAATTTCTTCGTTTGAGCCTACGTTTGCGCCCGGGGTATTAATTGCTCCAGGAGCAATAGCGTTAACATTTATTTTTGGAGCTAATTCTAGAGCTAAAGCGCGGGTTAAGCCATTAATTCCGCTTTTTGATGCGCAATAATGAGTTAAATTTTTATAGCCAACAATTGAAGCAATTGAAGAAATATTAATTATTTTTCCACCCTGCTCCATTGCTTTTGCAGCTTGCTGAGAGCAAAGAAAAACGCTTTTTAAGTTAACATCCATCACTTTATCCCAATCATCTTCTGAAAGCTCTGTAAAAGCTTTAAAAGGAAAAATTCCTGCGTTGTTAACTAGAATGTCTAAACCATTAAATTTATTTTGCGTTTCTTGAAATAAATTTTCGATTTCGTTTTTTTGAGAAACATCACATTTTACAGCAATTACCTGATCTTGATTTTGGTTAATTTCTCCTGCAACTTTTTGCGCATTTTCCTGAACAAGATCACTCGCAACTACCTTTGCTCCTTGGTTTGCTAAAGCTAAAGCAATTCCTTTGCCAATTCCCTGTCCAGCTCCAGTAACAATTGCAATTTTGTTTTCTAAATTCATAATAAATCCTTATTTTAAAAAGATTATATTTTTATTGTATAATAAACAATGTCCAAAATTCTAGTTTTTTGAAAAGAGCGAAGTATATTTGGAAAAACCAAAATTGATTTCGCCCAGCCGCGTTGTGCTCCTCGTGGTCTGAAAAAAATGGGAGAAGCGACCCTTTCGGATTGGACGATTTCAAGTTTTTCTTTGTAATTATTTTATATCAGCTTACTGATACAAAAGTGTCAGCCAAATAACACTTTTTATGGTCGTATAGTAGAGTCAGTTAGAAATTATTTGAAGAATAATTGTAAATATATTAGGATTCCAGAATTGAAAGAAGTAGGATTATAAAACTTTAAAAAAGTATTATTTTTTATAAGATGTTATTTGTTCTTTTATTAAAGCACTGGCAGCTCTTTTACAAATTTTAGCCATTTTGCCATATGCTTCAGCCAAACCATTGGAGGCTTTATTGTATTCAGACATCATCTCATATTCGGTTGTTCTTTTTGGAATAATTAAGAGAAAAGCCAACGCTAAAACCTGATTTCCTTCTCTAACCAATTTTTTAGATTCTTCAAGTAAATCAACTCCTTTTTCTTTTTGTTCTAGAGCAAAACCTATATCACGAGACGAAACATATCCTTTAGCTAATTCTATTGTGTTCCTTGCTTCAGTTTCAACAAATTCCAATGGCTTATCACTAGTTTCTCCCAAATTTTCTGCTACCATTTTTCTCCTTACTTTTAATTTTTAGAAATTATTTAGTTTCTAATATGTATTATATCAGAATTTCTGAATTAAATTTACCTTAAATATATTTTTTTAATTGTTTTCACTTTTATATTCAAAACTGCAATATCTAAAGAATCGATAGTTCCTTTAATAGAAATATTTTTATCATTTATTTCTTTTGCAAGTTCTTCACAGATTTTTGGATCTTTGTTATTTCCTATTCCAATATGCGGAATGTAAGGAATATCTTCTCGCAATTCTGGTTTTAAAATTCCAGTATATAATTTGTCGTGAATTTGAATAATTTCAGCACTGCCTTTGTCTAGGATTATAAAAGTATGAGTATATTCATTAAAAGCGTCTTTTTCCGTTGTGGCTTTTTTTATTTCAAATGCAAATTTTTTAGTTTCAGATAATATATTCTGGCAATGTTTTATTAAATCTTCTTTAGAAACAGAGGAAACTGGAAAAACAAAAGTAAAATGTGGATTTACAACATTAAAATAAAGCTCGTCTGATTTTTTACGGGCTTCTTGAATCCAATTATAATCATTCTTGTCAATTTTCGGATAACCAATAACTACTAACGCCATATTTGAATTAATTATATAAAAACCGCTTCGATATCAAGCGGTTTGGGTTCTAACGGATTTGAATAGCAGGGTAAAATCTGGTGTCTGAATCGATTTTTTTATTCATATGTTTTTCCTAACTGGTGGGAGATAGCGAAGGATGTTAGAACTAAATGTATAAGTCTTAGTCTCTTATTTTAGCAAAAATACAGAACGAATATTTTAATCTGTCATTCTTCGCTACTTGATATTTTGGCGAGCGCATAACCTATTTTAAAAGAATTATATATCATAATTTTTATTGTTTTTTCGATACTATCATTAAAAAACAATTCTGCTTGTATTTTTCAATATCTTGTTAGAAAAAGCAATTTCAATGAGGAAATTTCTTACAATAAATTTTCTACTATTAAAAACTTAGTTCGCTGCTTCCTATTTGTATTTTTTCCCCATATTTTTCCCCATATTTCTGCTGATATCTTATCAACTGCTTTTCTGACTGAAGTACCAGTTGCATCTTTATGTAGTCACGAATTTTTCCAGAACAATCCGAGGAGTCAAGATCTTCTCTTGGATAAATTCTCGGAACACCAGGATCACCACCAACAAGGGTGTCATTTCTTCCCACATAAGGATGCAAATCATATAACAATGCGCCATTTTCTACTAGCATTTTGACTGCCTCTCCATTCCTTAGTCTGACTGCACGCCCTAGCGGATCATCAACACGAACCTCATTATAAAGATAAGGTCTTACTCGAAAGTGAGTCTCAGCTTCCAAGACTTCTTTTCCTCCGCCTTGAATGAGTTGTTTTAAAAAATCCATATCTTTGCTTTCGATTGCTACGGTCATTATTTCGGGAGCTACCCTAGCCCCATTTTCAACTAAAACTTTAAGAGTAGCCACAATTTGTTTTTCCTCATTTTCTATTGAGGCTAACTCTGCTTTCTTCTCACTAAAATAACTATCACTATCATCATGATGCTTTTCCATTTCGCGAATATTTCCTTGTGTGTAATGTCTAAGCGATTGTTGATAAATAAAAGCATATGACAGATTGACCGCAGGAGACATTCCTTCGCTCGGATTAACCTCTGCACCTCTATCAATAAGAAATTTTGCCATCTCGGGATCTTGTGCTACAGATAAAGGATATTTCCCAACAATTGAATACCAATCTTCAAGTGCTTGATCATCACCATACCTGTCCAATGCAACTCGGGCTTCTTTCGATTTAGGAACAAAGAAATTCTCATCTATGCCATCTTCATCAATCATTTGCTTGACGGTATCTAAATCTCCTTTCTCTATGGCTTTATAAAAACTACGAACTTTATCAGTTATTTTTATTTCACGGTCTTTATTATAATCAGGTTTACTACTGTGTTCTTCTCTACCATTGTCATTCTCAACAGGCTCATGTCCGGGTTGTTGACTGCTATCATTACTTAATCCGTGTCCGCTATTTTGTTCTGGTGAATTCATAATGTTTCCTTTTGATATTAATATTATATGTATATAGTATCGAATTATAAAAAGGGATACAAGGTTTTGTGTAAAAAAATTAACTATTTGGCATATGCTTTTGTCCGAGTCCGCTTTGCCGTAAATAAAAATAACTAGTCTAAGGCTAGCTAAATTTATTGGCGGTGTGCTTTCGAAAAAATTCGAACTGATTTCGCCCAAAATTTGTAGGGCGGGCGGAATTCCCCCCAGACCCCCCTTCCGCCCGCCCGCAGAAGCGACCCTTTCGGATTGGACGATTTCAAGTTTTTCTTTGGCGGCAAATTTTTTTATTTCCTTTGGGAGATTAGCTATTCACGATAAATTCAACTAGTGCGTAAATCATCCAAAAGAATAAAAGAACGAATCCTTCTTTTTTCGTTATGGTGCGTCCTGAACGCATGAATCGTAATAATATGAGGGAGGCAACCACCATAAACGTCCCGGTGATATATATAATTTTTACTGGAAAATAAAATGGGCTT
>CAYUUY010000036.1:0-8192 GCA_964448035.1 uncultured Candidatus Saccharibacteria bacterium | reverse complement strand
AAGGTTAACAAATTCAACGGAAGGATGTCAATAAAATTTAAATTTGGTATTTTAAAACTATGATGAATAAATTTAATAAAATTAAAAAATTTATTTTAAATTTAATTTATCCAAAAAAATGTGTTGGTTGTGGCAAATGGGGAACATGGCTGTGCAAAAAATGTCGTTTGAAGCTTTTATTAATTAAAACTCCATTTTGCCCAATTTGTCGTAAATTAACCTCGCTTGGTCAGTTTTGTTCTCGGTGCCGAGGCAAATATTATTTTACTGGCGTAATTGCGGCTGGATATTATCAAGGAATTTTAAAAGAATTAATTCATTATTACAAATATCGCAAAATTAAATCCATCTCAATTATTCTGTCAAATATATTAATTCGAAAATTAGAACAAGGTATGCCAAGCGGAAAATTGGTTTTTATTCCAATTCCTCTTCACCAATCCAAATTTAATGAACGCGGTTTTAATCAATCTGAGATTATTGCAAAAAGGTTAAGTCAAGCATATGATATTCCTTTTTATGACTGTTTAATTAGAAAAAAGAAAACAAAAAGTCAAATTGGCTTATCTAAAAAAGAAAGAACCGCAAATATGCAAAATGCTTTTGATTTTAATAAGAAATATCAAAAAGAGATTATTAAAAAAACCCCAATATTAATTGACGATGTTGCTACAAGTTGTTCTACTTTAAATCAAGCAGCAAAAATTTTGCGTCAAAATAAAGCTAGAAATGTTTGGTGTTTAGTAATTGCTAAAGATTAAAGTACTTTAGTTGAAATTTTATTAATTGTTTTCTCAGCTAATTTTTTATTTATCTGATCAATAATTATTTGCTCTTTCATTTTTAAATCATTCGCGGCGCAATTGGAGCTAACTCCGATTTTTAGGACTTTATTTTTATATGAAATAATTTTAAAATCGTCTGAAAATTTTTTAATCACGTTTTCAGCTTGCCAGCAAATATAGCTCGCATTTTGAATTTTTTTAGGAATTAAGGTCTTGTTTTTAAGTATTTTTGAAAGTTTATCTAAACTCATTTAATTTAATTATATTTATTTTTCCTTTTATTTGATTTTGAATTTTCTCTTGGTTTGCAGAAGTAATGAAAATTTGGTTCAACTCTTTTAATTTTATAAAAAGCTGAGCAGTTCTTTTTTTGTCTAATTCTGAAAAAGGATCGTCTAAAAGTAAAATAGGGGACTCGCCATCAGCCGCATTTTTGACATAATCCATTTCTGCAAGCTTTAAAGCAATCAATGCGGTTCTAATTTCTCCACGAGATGCAATTTGCGACATTTCTTGATTATTTAATTTAAAAAGCAAATCTTCACGCTGTGGTCCAACCATTGTTTTTCCAAAAAAAATTTCTGGTTCTTTCCTAGTAATTATTTTTTCCTCAATTTGTTTTTTAATTATTTGTCGATTTTTAAAATTTTGAACTTGAGATTTATAATCTAGACTTAAAACATCTTCTGACTCTGAAAGCTCATCATAGTATTTTGAAATTTTTGTATTTAATTCAGAAATTAAAACAAATCTTTTTTCAATAATTTTTGCTGACAAATCAGCTAATTTTATATTCCAAAAATCAAGTTCTTGAAAATTAGCTTGGTTTTCTTGAATTTTTTTGAGCAAAATATTTCTATTTTTAATAATTTGTAAAAGCTCAGCTAAATTTTTTGCATATTTTATATCTGTTTGCGAAATTGTAATATCAATAAAGCGCCTTCTTTCACTCGGCGAGCCTAGAATAATTTCTAAACTCTCAGGAGAAAAATAAACAGATTTTAGTTTTCCAATTATCTCAAAAATTGGTTTTGAAGCAGAGTCAATCTTAATTTTTTTATGTTTAAAATTTTTAAGATCAATCACAAATTCAATTTTAGTATTTTTATTTTCAGATTCAATATTAGCTTCAATCCTGGCAAAATTTTGATTTTTTTTAACTAAGCTTTGATTTTGTGAAGTGCGAAACGATTTACCAGCTGCTAGCAAATAAATTGCTTCAAGCAAATTTGTTTTTCCAGAAGCATTCGGCGCTAAAATTACATTAGTTTTTTTAAAAACAAATTCCTTTTTTGAAAAATTGCGATAATTTATTAATTTTATTTTTTTAAGTTTCATTATTTTAAAGGGTCATAACCGCCAGAAGACCAAGGATTGCATCTTAAAATTCTTTTGATCCCTAAATGCCAGCCTTTAAAAAATCCATATTTTTCTAAAGCTTGTATTGTATATTCAGAACAAGTGGGAACATATTTGCATGATTTGATTGGAATCACTTTTGAAAGTAAACCATGGTCGAGTGAAAGGGTTTTTTGATATAAAATTATTAACCAGATCGAAAGTCGTTTCATTTTTTTAATTTAGCAAAAAGATTTAAAAGATCTTTTTCAATTTCGCTTTTATCTTTTTGTTTTTCGATTTTTTTAATAATTATACAAGATATATCGTAATTAGGAATTAAATTATTATCATTTTTTTTAAGTATTTCCCGTATAAATCTTTTGGAATAATTTCTTCTAACCGCTTTTGGTTCAATTTTATTTTTAATAACAACAGCATAGCGATTATATCCTAAATCATTTTTTTTCCAGAAAATATTAAAAAATTTGCCTTTTTCTTTATAACTATTTTTAAAAAGTTTTTTAAAATCGCGTTTTTTTAAACGATTTTTTTTAGCAAACATTTTTAAATTGTAAGTTTTGCTCTTTGTTTTTGACAACGGCTTTTTAAAACCTTTTTTCCAGATTTGGTAGCATTTCTTTTTCTAAAGCCATGAGTTTTTGCTCTTTTTCTTTTTTTAGGCTGATAAGTTCTTTTTGGCATTTTTCTCCTAAATTAAAATTCTAGTCAAGCATATTTTATCGTAAATAGTATTATATAACAAGACTAAAATCCCCAATGAATATTATTTTTGAGTGGTAAATAAGGATTCCCGGCTCCATCTGTCATTGAAAACAATCCATAATTTGGTAATCTACCTTCACCATATACTTCGTCAAGAGTTGGTTTTTCTGTGCCTTCTTCAAAAGGAGTAACATCTCTTTCTTGGCTATAAGTCATAATTTGTGAAATTCTGTTTGCGATCACAGAGCCTTGATCAGCAGGATATTCTAGTAATTGTTTAATAACTTTATGTACTTTATTTCTGGCAGCATCGCGATATTTCCCTTGGCAATTGCTGGCGAGCAGTCCAAAGCCTTGTCCTAAAAATGACCCGAAATTTAAACTTGAACCAATGCCAGTTAAGCTAGCAGGGGAATAATCACCAACAAAAACATTGGCAATTTGATTAGCAGCAATGCCTTCTGAATCAGCAATTGCTTTAATAATTTCATTTTGTGCCAGAACCGCAGGATTGTTATTGGCGATCAATTCTTTGATTTGGTTGTCTTCAAGATTTAAAACATATTTTAAATATTCGCCTCCAGCATTCGCATAACTTTCTTCAATTTTGTTTTTAAAGAAATTTTCGTAAAAATCAACATTGTAACCATATTTTGATGCTAATGATTCATAGTCAATTCCAGACTCGCTAATAAATTCAGAATAAGGAATTTGTTGTTTTGCGTACTTAACTAAAACATCTCTGTCCATATAATAATATTTGCTAAGTTCGTCTGAGCCAACAATCATCATCCCATCCTGAATTGAAAAACCAGTTTCTTTGGCACCTAGAATCTTTTTTAAAGCCATTTCGTCAATTTGATATTGATATGAAAGATCGAGCCAATCTTGACCTTCTTGAAGAATAATATCATCAATTTTTACACTTCCAGAAGCCCAGTCGCGAATTTTATGTTCTTCAATCCCTAAAGCTTTTGATACTTCTTTAGAACCCCAATCATATGCTAAATTATTTAAGCTACCGTTATTATTTAAAACTGTCATTAGATTTGTAAATTGACCTTCGGCCAAATTCCTGTATGTTTCAATTGTTTCGATTTTTTTCTGAATATCTTCTGGCCAAAGAATTCTATTTTCTATGCCGTAAATATAATTTTTGATTGTATCTGCTCTAACACCAAAAGCATTTTCTAGTATTCTAACTCCATAATCACGCAAAGCCGCAGAATTTCCATTTTTATAAAGAATTAAAATATCTTCTGTAGCGCCAGAATAACGGGCAATTGTTTTCAAGTCTTCGTCAGAAAATTGGCGTTCAATCATTTTGTTTCGAAAAGTTTCTGGACTATTAAGATCGCTGTATTCAATACCTAATTCTTTAGCCAATTTTACTTTTGCTGAGCTAATTGCCCAAGAATTTATATTGTCGCCATTAAGAGATTCGTTTGGCAGATTTAAAACTTCTTCGAGTTTAGCTTGACCAGTATCTTTAATTGCTTCTTCAACTGTATCTGCTTCAAAACTACCTCGAGGTAACCCAGTTTTGTCCCAATACTCATAAAGACCCATTTCCTCTAATAAATCAGGTAAATTTCTAGCAGAAAGTGAACCATTTTCCATGCCAAAATAATTTTCAAGTTCGCCTTGCCCAATGCTAGCCGCAACCTCTTTAAAATCTTTGCCATTTGCTAGATTGGGATCAATTCCTAAATCTTCTAAAATTTTATTTTTTGCGTTATTGGAATTAATGCCTCGAAAATCAAAATCACCGTCTGCTTCGTCCTGCCAATCTATTTGAATTGGAATAATTGTGGTGCAATTGGTTTTAGAACATCTACTCATATTAGCTGCGCAAGTTCTCCCTTTGCTGCAAGTGCATCCATCAGTGCAAAGCAAGCTGCAACTTCGCGAACTTGAACTTTCTTTTATCCAATAATTATTTTTTAAATTATTATCGCAACCTGTTGAACAGCAAGCAGTGCATTGAGAATAAATTACATCAATTGCAGAAATATCAACTGCTTTGCCTTGCTTGTGAGCTGATTGATTTTTAATCGCAGTTTTAGAAACCGTGCTTTTAGTTTCAATCGTATCAGCCTTCATTAAAACATATGGATAAATAATATGGTCAACTTTTATATATTCGTGCTTTTCGCCTAAATATTTCAAAGTTTTTAAAACTCTAATATCAACATAAAGTTTGTCTTGTCCTGCGCCACGATCATAGCCATTTTGTAAAAAATCAAGTTCTTTATCAGGCATATCAAGTGTTGGCATTCCGGTTTTAGAATTTTTCTTTTTTGCCATATCAACAACGCTGGTGAGTAACTCTTTGTGATCGGCATTGTTTGGATTATATGGTTGAGCTAAACTAGCCCCGCCGCCACCAGAAGTAAAAAAACCAATAATTGCGATTGCAAGTATAACAATTATTATTAAAAGCGCAAAAATTATAATTAAAGGAATAATTATTTCTGGCGCAAGTAAAGTAGCAAGCACGCCACCTTCTGCGGCGGCGGCAGTACCTCCTGCAGCAACAGCTTCTCCCCCAGCAGCCGCAGTCCCGCCAATTGCGCCAGTAGCGCCTGCAACACCTTCGCCGGCTGTTCCAGTAGCTCCAGTTGTTCCAGCCTTAACCCCAGCTTCAGCGCCTTTTTCCACTCCTTCTTTAGTAGCAGCTTCACCAACTTTTTCTCCAGCTTCTGCCCCTGGTGTTTCACTCGGCACAGACGGTTCTTCGCCAAGCTTTGGTTCTTTGGCTAAATCTTCAGTGCCTTCTGCTTTTTCAGCTCCGGTCTTTGATTCAGCCTCGGGTTCAGCACCAGGCTCGCTTGGCTCTTTAGGTTCACCAGATTCAGGTTCGGGTGTTTCTCCCTCTGGGGTTTCTCCTTCGGGCTGTTCTGCTCCTTCTTCTCCTTCAGCTTTTTCGGCATCTGTAGTTTCAGGCGCTTCACCATCAGGAGTTTTTTCCTCTGGTTTTCCGTCTTCTGGTGTTTCCTTTTTTTCAAATCGTTTTTTAAAATCCTCAATTGCTTTTTTAATATCTCTATCTGGAGCCTTTTTGTTATCTTGTTGTTGAGCTTGAGACCCTTCCATCATTTCATCAGGTGCCAAAATTTTATCCATCGCTTCAGCGTTTTGTTTTTCGACTAATTTTCTTCTTTGTTCTGGTGTTAAATTATTGTTTTGAGCCATAATTAATATTTATTTAAAACAATTTCTAATTCATATAAATAATAGTTGTTGCCTACAAAATACATTTTTTTGTTCTCTGAGTCAAGTGCAAAATCTTGAATATAGGGGATTGAGCCTTGTTTCCAAACAACTGCGGTTTCTTCTTTAGATTCAATGTTAAGTAAAACCATTTCTGGAGTATTATTTTTAGCCCCAGATTTTAAAATTAATAAATTTTTCGCATTTTGCCAATAACAATTTTCGACAAACGCTCGAATTTCAGTATCAGTTTCTTCTCCTTGTATTTGTTTAATGTAAAGTTCTGAATAAGAAGCAGTATCTGCAGGATTTTCTTTGTATCTGCCAAATGCATAAAGAGTGCTGTCTGGAGCGAAAAGCGCGCCCAAAGAATCGCCTTTACTTGTTTGAGCAATTGCATTTTTATTATAAGTGTCAAAAAGATAAATTTTATTATTTTCATAATTTCTAGAGGTTGGGCTGAGCAAAATATTTTTTCCATCTGGCGCAAAAGATAATTTAGGGTTTTCAATCTTTTGGGCTTTTAAATCAAGCACGATTTCTGGGTTTTGGTTGTTTTTACCAGCTTTAACAAGCGAGTGATAATTCGCACCAGTTTTAGTATAATAAACAGATTCTCCGTCTGGAGACCAAATAAAATTGCCAATATTGTCGCCCCAATAAGTTGCTTCTTGATCAACTAAATTATAACGATTTAAATCATAAAGCCAAGTTGTAAGATTAGTTTTTGCCGCTGGCTGATTTTCAAAAGGAGAACCTTTTAAATTATTGCCATCCTTTTTAACTTGGATAATTGCCAAAGAACTTGTTGGACTAATTTCAATTTTTTCAATTCCAGCCAAAGTATTGGGTGTAATTGCTTTAGCAACTTTTTTCCCGCTAGCATCTATAACTTGGTATAATGCTTTGCCGTTATTTGCCAAGCAAAAAATACCATCTTGATTTTTAGTCATAATCAAACAAGGATTATCAAAAACTTGTTCAGGAATTGGGATTGCTTTCATTGCTACTGAAATTAAAGTTGTGGGCTTTAGTTTATCAATTACAAATTCTTGACTATATTCAACATAATCTTGACGCGAAATTTTTAAACTATGAGTTCCAGGAGTAAGTGAAAGTCTTTGATTTGAAGCAGCTTCTTTGTCATCAACTAAGATTTGAGCATCGCTGGGATCAACAACAATAATTGCAATTCGATTTGCCAAAAAATACCACCATAAACCACCAAGAATTAAAATTGTAAGCAATCCTAAGCCAGCATACAAAACAATTTTTTTAATTGAACTTTTTTTAGGTTTTGATTCTTCTGGTTGAAAAGATTCTGAACCTTTTGGCGGTTTAATTGGCTCGTTGCCATGAGGAGAAGGCTCGGAGTTAGCTGGTTTTAAATTATCAGGAATTGGTTGAGGTGCTTGAGTTAGTTTTTTAAAAGCGTCTGGAGTATTGATTTGCGGACCAGAAATTTCAGCTCCGGGTTGAATTGACGGCATTTTTGAAAAAGAATCCATGGTTGGTTTTGGAGCATTATTTAATAAATTTTCCGAAACAGAATTCTGAGTAGTTTCTTGCGCTAAATCACTGACTGAATTTTTTGGTGGTTCCATTTGTGAAGCAATAAAACGTTCGCCAACAGAACCGTTTTGAGCAGATGGTTGAGGAGTTGGAGATTGATCATTCGCAAAAGAACCAGGACCTGGAATTTTTTTATCCCCAATGTTTAAATCGGGATTTGGAGTGTTAATATTTTGATCGGATTTTTCAAAATTGTTTTGAATAGGCGCTTGATTTTCTAAATTTGCGTTTTGAGCATTTACAGAATTTGTTGGCTGTTGATTTGTCCCAATATTTTTTGAATTTAAAAAATTATCAGTTGAAGAACTGCTGGATAAATTTGATTGCTGATTTTTTGGATCAAGATTACTGTTTTCCAAAGCCCCTCCTTGGTACAAGTAACTCGCGATTAGAAAATCACGTCAGAATAATTAACTTAAATCTATTTTATATAAATAATTGCCAGAAGTAAAATAAAAAATTGTATTTTCTGGTGACATAAACATATCAATAGGTGATATATCTGATGTTTTTTCAGAAATTTGAGTAATTGTATCATTTTTTAAATTATATCTGTAA
>CAYUUY010000035.1:0-8223 GCA_964448035.1 uncultured Candidatus Saccharibacteria bacterium | reverse complement strand
CCAAATTGTAGTATTGATTTATGTACAAGCGGAATTGGTGGCGGGGATATAACTGATAATGATGAAATTGTAGAAGGAAAGCTTGGACCAAAAAACGAGCTTGGAGGAATTATCTCACCGCTTTTTAAATTTTTTGAAAGTTTTGGCTCTACAAACGCGGCAACCGCTGCTGGTTTAGCTATGGCAGTTGGATTAGCATTGGCGCAAATACTTGCTTCTTTAAGCAATCTTTCGCAAGCAATTGGTTGGTTCAATTATGCCAAGCAAAATTTATTGTATTGGTTTGGAATTACTAAATCTCCACAAAGATGGGGGATTGTGTATGATGACAAAACCAAAAAACCAGTTCCTTATGCTAAAGTAATGCTTTATTCATGGCCAGATAATGAATTAAGAAAAACCGTAATTGCTAACAATCTTGGTGAATTCGGATTTTTAATTCCAAAAGGCAAATATATTATTATGGCAGCTGCGCCCGGATACCAACTTTCTGGCTCACAACAAAAACAACTTCACGCTCCATTTTTAGAAAAAAGATCAGATGGATATTATGATAATATTTATTATTCTGGTGAGGTAATTTCTGTTGATTCTAACAAGCAAGGAAAATCTGTAATGAATATTTCCATTCCAATGAACCCAACAATTCAAAAAACTTCAAAACAGCAAGTTTTAAATTATTTTCATTTATTTTTAAAATTTATTAATAAAATAAGAATCCCATTGTTATTGATTGGAACTATTTTAAATATTTTAACAATTGTATATCGTGGCACAATTCTTGATTTTATAACAATAGGACTATATTTAATAATGTGGATTGTTGAAGCATATCATTTCTTTTACAAATCTCGGGCGGCTGGCAAGGTTGTTAATGCTTCAAATGACAAACCGCTTGACCTTGTTTTAATAAGATTGCTAGACAAAAAAACAAATCGCCTTGTTGATACTACAATTACTGATCAAGAAGGCAAATTTATGCTAAATGCTAATCCTGGTGATTATATTATCAAAATTAACAAACGTGGAAAAAAAGAATATTTATCTGACACTATAAAAGTTAAAAGTTTACGAAGTTTAACTGGCCTAAAATTTGCGATTTAAAATACCTTAATACAATTTGTGGTAAGTTTAGGTTCGATTTGAGAAACGTCTCTATAAATTTTTATTAATTTTCATAAACGCAATTGAAAAGATTAATTAAATTCTTTATTATTAACTAAAATTTTGATATAATTTGGATATAGGAGTAATATGTTTTGGATTGATGAACTTACAAAACAAGTTTTAAAATACCAAAAAAAGTCATCTTATCAAATTAATGATTATAAAACACCTTCAGGCAAGATTCATATTGGATCTTTAAGGGGTGTAGTTTTGCATAATGCTATCAAACAAGGGCTTGAAAAAGTAGGAAAAAAAGCCAATTTTACATATGGTTTTGATGACTATGACCCTATGGACGGATTTCCGCCAGAATTGAATTCAAGTTTTAAAAAATACATGGGTTTTCCTTTATCAGAAATTCCGTCTCCTGAAAAAGGTTATAAATCTTTTGCAGAGTATTATGCCAAAGATTTTTTAAAAGTTTTTAACAATATGGGGATTTTACCAAAGATTATTTGGACTTCTGAATTATACAAAAAAGGAGTTTTTGATAAAGCGATTAAAATTGCGCTCGAAAATAAAGATAAAATTTTACGAATTTATTCAGATATTTCTGGATCAAAAAAAGAAAAATGGTACCCATATCAGGCAATTTGCGAAAAATGTGGCAAAATCGGAACAACAATCACCTATGATTACAAAAACGACAAAGTTTATTATGAATGTAAAAAAGATTCAGTTAAATGGGCAAAAGGATGTGGCCACAAAGGTGTTGTATCACCTTATAAAGGCGCTGGTAAATTACCTTGGAAAATAGAGTGGGCAGCAAAATGGTATGCTTTAAATTACGACATAGAAGGCGCTGGTAAAGATCATATGACAAAATCAGGTTCACATGATGTTGCTTCTGCAGTTGCAGAAAAAATATATCAGATTAAGCCTCCTTTTTCTTTTGCTTATGAATGGTTTTTACTTGGCGGCAGAAAAATGTCTACTTCAAAAGGAGTTGGACATAGCGCTGCGGATATTGCCAAAATTCTACCATCAGAAATTTTAAAATTTTTAAATATTCGACCTAAATACAAAAAAACAATTGATTTTAATCCAGAAGGAACAAGTATTCCAACCTTATACGATGATTTTATTAGATGTTTTCAATATTATCAAAAAGATAAAAAATCAGATTTAGGACAAGCTTATTATTATTCAAAAATAAATATTAATGAAAAAGATCCGGAATATTTAATGCGTTTTTCTAAAATTGCAATTGGATTACAAATGCCAAGAATTAATTTGCAAAAATTAGCGCGCGAAGAAAAAGGCAAAAAACTAACGCAACAAGACAAAGTATATTTAGAGCGCTGGATAAAATTTGCTAAAATTTGGCTTAAACATTTTGCGCCAAAAGAATTTAAATTTGAAATTCAAGAAAAAATGCCTAAAACAGATTTAACAAAAAGCCAAAAAATCTTTTTAAAAAAAGTTTTACAAACAATTGAAAATCAAAATTTATCTGGTGATAAACTACATCAAGAAATTCACAAAATTAAAACTGATTTAAAAATTAACCCAAGAGACGCTTTTTCAGTAATTTATTTGATTTTTTTAGGCAAAGAATCCGGCCCTCAGGCTGGTTGGTTTTTAGCAAATTTAAATAAAAATTTTGTCATAAAAAGAATTAAACAAGCAATAAAATAGGAGCAAAATGTTAGATATTAAATTTATTCAACAAAATGTTCAAGAAATAAAAAATGCAATCAAAGATAAACAAATTAATCTTGATTTAGACAAATTATTAGAAATTGCAAATAAAAGATCTAAATTAATTTCTGAAATTGATCAAATAAATAAAGAAAAAAAACAAATTGCTGTTAGTAAAAATATTGAAAAAGGTAAAGAATTAAAAGAAAAATCAAAAAAACTTGAATTAGATTTAACAAAAATTGAAAACGATTATCAAAATCTAATGTTGCGAATTCCTAATATATTTGATAAATCCTCACCAAAAGGAAGTGAAAAAAACAACAAAGTTGTTGAAAAAGTTGGCAAACCAACAAAATTTGATTTTGAACCAAAAAATCATATTCAAATAGGAAAAGATTTGGATTTAATTGATACTCAAACCGGAGTTAATGTTTCAGGATTTCGAGGCTATTATTTAAAAAATCAAGCAGCAATTCTTCATTTAGCAATCTTATTTTATGCTTATCAAAAGTTAGTAAAAAAAGGTTTTACCCCTTTTATTACACCAACATTAATTAAAGAATTTGCACTTATTGGCTCTGGCCATTTTCCAAGCGGGAAAGAAGAAATTTATCAAATTAAAAATCCTGGCGGTTCCGAAGATATTTATTTAGCAGGAACTTCTGAACCTTCACTATTAGCTTATTATTCAAATAAAACTTTATTAGAAAAAGATTTACCAATTAAAACTTGCGGATTTTCACAATGTTACCGCAGTGAAGTTGGAAGTTATGGTAAAGATACGCAAGGCATCTATAGAATTCACGAATTTGCTAAAGTTGAACAAGTTGTTTTGTGCAAAAATAGCATTGAGGAATCAAATAAAATCTTGGATGAATTAAAAGAAAATACCAAAGAAATTTTAGATGATTTTAATTTACCTTATCAAGTTGTCCAAATTGCAACAGGTGATATGGGAGCAGGAAAATATAAAATGTATGATATTGAAACTTGGTTTCCATCAAGAAATAATTATGGAGAAACTCATTCTGATTCCAATTTAACAGATTGGCAAGCAAGAAGGTTAAATATTAAATATCAAACAAATAACGGATCAAAAAAATTTGTTCATGCGTTAAATAACACGGAAATTGCTTCACCAAGAATTTTAATTGCAATTCTTGAAAATTTTCAGCAAAAAGATGGCTCAATTACAATTCCGGAATGCCTTCATAGCTTGTGCGGTTTTAAAAAAATAGATTCAAAAAAATAATTATGTCCTTTTTATCAAAAATTTTTAATTTCGATTCTTCGCACAAAAAAATAAAAGAAGCGGAAAAAATTGTTGAAAAAATAAATTCTTTAGAACCTGAAATTGAAAAATTATCAGACAAAGAACTTTCTTTAAAAACTCAAGAATTTAAAAATAAAATTGCAGATAAAAGAAAAAAATTAAAAATAGAAAATATTAATTATCGCGAACTTTCAAAAAATCGTGCCACTGAAGTTCAAAAAAAGGAACAAGAAATTTTAAATGAATTGCTGCCTGAAGCTTTCGCTGTTGTTAGAGAAACCTCAAAAAGAATAATTGGTGAAAGACATTATGATGTTCAGTTAGTAGGCGGGATAATATTACATTGGTCAAATATTGCTGAAATGAAAACTGGTGAGGGTAAAACCTTACTCGCAACCCTACCTTTATATTTAAATTCTTTGCTTGGTTACGGAGCGCATTTAATTACTGTCAACGATTTTTTGGCAAAATCACATACTCAGTGGATGGGACCAATTTTCGATTTTTTAAATGTTAGTGTTGGATGTATTCAACAAAACAGAGAATCTTATCTATTTGAAAGAAAATCAAAAGAAATAATTTTTGGCGAAGAACACAATTTAAAAAAATGCACTCGGAAACAAGCATATGCTGCAGACATTATTTATGGCACAAATAATGAATTTGGTTTCGATTATTTAAGAGACAATATGACAGTTAGACCAGAAGATCAAGTACAAAGAAACTTATATTATTGTATCATAGATGAAATTGACTCAATTTTAATTGACGAAGCTCGAACTCCTTTAATTATTTCTGCGCCTTCAGATAAACCAGATGAAATGTATAAACAATTCGCTCAAATTGCTAAAGACTTAGAAGACAAAAAAGATTACGAAGTTGATGAAAAAGAAAACGCAGTCAGCTTAACAGATCAAGGAATTAAAAAAGTTGAATTAAAACTAGGGTTACAAAATTTATACGAAGAAGGCGGCGTACAAACTGTTCACCATTTGAACCAAGCTCTTAAAGCAAAAACTTTGTTTAAAAAAGACAAAGACTATGTTATTAGAGAAGGTGAAATAATGATAGTTGACCAATTTACAGGTAGATTAATGCACGGAAGAAGGTATTCTGAGGGTTTGCACCAAGCGATTGAAGCCAAAGAGGGAGTTGAAATTAAAAATGAATCCTTAACCTATGCTACGATTACTTTTCAAAATTTATTTAGATTGTATCAAAAACTATCAGGAATGACTGGAACAGCTAAAACAGAAGAAGAAGAATTTTATAAAATATATGGTCTTGAAGTATCTGTTATCCCAACTTATAGACCCGTAATAAGAGAAGATAGGGGAGACCAAATTTATAAAACAGAATCTGAAAAATTTCAAGCAATTGTTGAAGAAATTAAAGAAAAAAATCAAATTGGTCAGCCGATTTTACTTGGAACAATTGCTATCGAAAAATCTGAAATTTTATCTGATATGCTTACTCGGTCAGGAGTTAAACATGAAGTTTTAAATGCAAAACAGCACGAGAGAGAAGCAAAAATTATAGCAAATGCAGGAAAATTAGGCGCAGTTACTGTTGCAACCAATATGGCTGGCAGAGGAGTTGATATTGTTTTAGGTGGAGCAAAACCTCAAAAAAATGATAAAAAATCAGTTATTAAAGAATGGCAAAAAAATCACCGAAAGGTTTTAGACTTAGGAGGTCTTTATGTTATTGGCAGCGAAAGGCACGAATCAAGAAGAATTGATAACCAGCTTCGGGGACGAGCTGGCAGACAAGGTGACCCTGGGGTTTCTCAATTTTATGTTTCAATGGAAGATGATTTAATGAGAATTTTCGGCGGCGAGAGAATTAAAAACATAATGAATATTTTAAAAATGCCAAAAGGTTTACCAATCGAAAACAAAATGATAACTGGATCAATCGAATCAGCTCAAAAAAGAGTTGAAGGCCACAATTTTGATATTAGAAAACAATTAGTTGAATATGATGATGTAATGAATAAACATCGAGAAACTATTTATTTAACAAGAAACAAAGTATTGCATTCAAAAAATATTCAAAAAATAATATTGGAAAATATCAATAAAATTACGCAAAATATTTATTTAAATAATATTGATAACAAAAAAGAAATTATTAAAGCTTTAAAAATGTTTTTTGGTAAAAAATATTTACCAACAGACTATAATGAAAAAATAAATCAATTATATGACTCTAGTTTAGAAAAATATTTAAATGAATCCGGGGAAAAAGCTTACTTGCAGAAACAAACTGAAATTGGAAAACAGCCAATGAAAGAAATTGAAAAAGCAGTTTATTTAAAAACAATTGATACCCTGTGGGTAGAACATTTAACAGTTATGGAACAACTCAGGGAAAGCGTTGGGCTTGTTGGCTACGGGCAAAGAGATCCCTTGTCAGAATATAAGCAAGAAGCATATAAAAAATATAACGAGCTTCAAAATGCTATTTCAGACATTGTTGTTTCAATGCTTTTTAAAATTGAAATTCAACCTCAAATAGAAAATAAAAATATGTCAAAGAATTTGGTTTATTCAAATAATAATAAAAATAATTCTACGAAAAATTTTTCAGATTCAAATCAATCTAATAATACAAATAAACCATTCGCGCAAAAGGTTGGCAGAAATGATCCTTGCCCATGCGGAAGCGGCAAAAAATATAAAAAGTGCTGCGGTCGATAAAATTAATTTGTAATAATTCTTGAATCTAAAATATATGCTTTTCCGTCAATAAATCTAATTGGATTTAAATCAAGCTCAATAATATTTGAAAATTTATTAATAAAAACCTGAATTTTTATTAAAATTTGTTTAAAATATTCTTGTTCTTGTTTTGACAAAATATTTTTAATTTTTGTTTTTTTAAGAGCATTTGAATATTCATATTCTGTGATCGGATCAAACAAAAAAGCAGTTAAATTTAATTTTTCAATGTTTGAACCGCCTAAACCAATACTAAAAACATTACCAAGACTAAGTTCTTTTTTAAACCCAATAAATAAATCTGTGCCAAAACCTATTTGAGCCTGTAAAATTACATCATTTGATAATTTTGATAATTCAAAATACTTTTCCTTTAATTCCTTGTGATTACAAATATTTTCTAAAATGCCATTTGATTTTTTCTTATGGATAATTTGCTCTGAAGCAGTTTTTAAAATTATTGGGAAACCAATTTCATTTGCGGATTTTACAACTTGTGAATAATTTATTGCAAATTTAAATAATGGCACATTAAAGCCTAAAGCTTTAACACTTTGATATGACTTTAAATGAAAGTTATTCGTGTTTTTGAAAATATTATCAATATATTTAATTTGCGACCTGTCAATTTTTGATTGCTTAATATTTTTTGTTTTTTTATAGTTTTTTGACTGGATTAATTGTGAATATTGTTTAATAAAATTTTCGGGAAACTCATAAAACGGAATGCCTCTTTTTAACAAAATTTCTTTAGCCTTAATATTTTCATAACCTCCAATAAATGATGTAACTAATTTTTTCTTTTGATTTTTTAATGAAATATTTTGCGCAATTTTTTTAACATTTGTTAAAGATTGTGGCGTTATAATAGTTAAAATAACATCAAGATTTTTCTCATTAGAAAATAAATCAATTGCTTTTTGGAAATCGTTTTCATTAGCGTCTCCTAAAAGATCATTAGGATTATTCTTAATTGGCGCTAAAACTAAATTACTTTTTGATATTTGATCTATGGTACTTACAACTGGCCCGCCCGCATTTGAAATAATGCCAATTCTGTTACCGATAATATTGCCGCAATTATTTGCATAACCAAAAAAATCACTTAATGATTTTACTAATATACACGCTTTTTTTTCTAAAATGCTGCAAAAAGCTTTATTATCCTTGCTGATGATTGAAGCTGTATGAGAAATGGCAGCATCTGAACCAATTTTCGATTTACCGCCAATTAAAATTATAATTTGTTTATTAACATTTTTAGAAATAATTTTTAAAAACCTTTTTTGGTCTGAAAAAGATTCTAAATAAATTAAAATTTTTTCAGTTTGTTTGTCGTTGATTAAATATTCTAAAATATCATTTTCAGAAATTGTAAGCCTGTTTCCAATACTAAAAATTTTACTAAATCCAAAA
>CAYUUY010000034.1:0-9007 GCA_964448035.1 uncultured Candidatus Saccharibacteria bacterium | reverse complement strand
GCTAGACTTAATTTGTGTTAAAATTAAAACAATGAAAAAACCAAAAATCGCAATTTGCAATATTTCTAATTTTCAAGATTTTCCTATTGGTGGCACAATGTTACTCTTAAAACAAATGTTGCCAGAACTCAAAAAATATTTTAATATCTCCCTTATTGGTTTTGATTATAAAAAATCTAAAAAAATCGGTTGGCAAAAACTAAAAATTCCAGAGGGAAATTTTGATTTTATTTCAATTCCCTATCCAAAATATTTGCTTAAAATTTCTGAAAAAATAAATAAAAATAATTATAAAAATCAATACGCTGAACCGCTCGAAGCGCTTGTAAAAAAATATGATAATATTTTAAGAATCATTTATCACAATGGTCTTTATCAAATAAAAAATGAACTTGAACAAAAAGATTTTGATTTGTTTTATATTCATGTACCTGCTGCTGTTCAATCGATTTATGATATGTTCCCAAATAAAAAAATCTTATTTCATTTACATGGACCTTGCTATCCCCTTTCAATGATTTCGGCTCAAGAACAAAAAACAATTTATAAAAATTACCAAAAATTATATGATAATGCTTTTGAATTATCGAAAAAAACTTTGTTTGTTGGTGATCAAAAAACTTGTTCTGAGTTTGTAAAAAAATATCCAAAACAAAAAAATAAATTTATTGCAACCAGCAATTTAGTAAATCAAAAAACATTTTACCCAAGAAATAAATTGAAAATGCGAGAAAAATGGAATTTGCCAAAAAATAAATTTTTAATAAATTTTGTTGGCAGATTGCACAAAGTTAAAGGATTGAATTTGCTAATTAAATCTTTACCAAGTGTTTTGAAAAAAATTAATGCAGAAATAATTTTTATTGGCGACGGTGAGGAAAGAAAGAAGTTAAAAAATTTAGCTCAAAAATTAAAAATAGAAAAAAATGTTAAATTTTTTGGTTTTAAAAACAGTCAAGAAATTGCAGAAATAAATTCTGCTTGTGATTTATTTGTTTTACCAAGTTATACTGAAGGGTTTTCAGTAGCGCTACTTGAAGCAATGAGCTGTGGAGAACCAACAATTTCTACAAATGTTTGCGGAGTAATTGACCAAATTGATGAAGGAAAAAATGGATATATCTTAAAAAATAGAAATCCTAAAAAATTAGCTAAATATATTTCAGAAGTATCAAAAAATCAAAAAGAATTTTCAAAAAATGCAATTAAAAAATCTAAAAATTTTAGCTCTATTTCAGTTGCCAAAAAAATTGCTAATGTGGCTAATAAAATTATTGATTTTTAGTTTTAATTAAAAAATATTCTAAAAACCTGCCCAAAATTACTAGTGCCTAGATCTAAAACTATTAGTAATATTTGCCTTATTTTCTTCAACTATTTTACTTAATATTACATCATATTGTTTGGCAATTTTTTTAATTTCAAAATATTTAAGAGCGGTTTGTTGTGCTTTTTCTGCGATTGACAATCTTTTTTTCTTGCTTCTTAAAAGTTCTCTAATTCTAATTTCCATTTCTTCTGTATTATGAACAATATAACCATTTACGCCATCTTCAATAAGTTCAGTAACAAAACCCGCTTTATAAACAACCGGGGCAAGCCCTGCCATCATCGCTTCTGCTAAACTTAATCCAAAACCTTCATACAAAGATGCTTGTATAAATATATCGCCATAACGAGTATGCTTCCTAATCTCGCGATGGCTAGCATTGCCATAAAATTTGGCGCCGACTTCAGCAAAAAATCTCGAATAAAGTCCTGGCTTTGGAGTTAAAGCCATCACAATCTTTTTTGGATAATCAATCTCGCCTAAAACTTCGGAAATTGCAAAAACGCCTTTAGCATAAAATAAATATTCCATATCAGCAAAAGTTCCCCAACTTACAATTGTTGGTCTACGAGCTGGTTTTCTGGATTTTAACCATTTTTTTGAAACGCCATTGTAAATTGTGGTGATTTTTTCATCTTTTACATCATAATGAAACTTAACTTGGTCTTTTAAAACATTTGAAACAGAAACAATATAATCACTTTTTTCAGCAGCAAATTGTTGACCAATTTCTTTCCACTTAAATTCCATTCGCGCATCATAAGGAGTAATTACTCCGGTTCGAACAGCTTTATGAAGTTGATTTTGGAAAACTTGATATTCTCTATATTTAGCTAGATCTTGAGGATAATTGTCTAATTGAGCAGCAGCACAAGAACCAAAAATTGTTATTACTGGCACATCGAGCTGATAAAGCGGAACGCCATAATCGTTAGTTGCTAAAATCACGTCACAAGATAAAATTTTTTTCTTTTTTTCTAATATTGAAAACCAACGCGGATAGTACCAAATAAGAGTTGGGACTCCAGCAAATTCTGGTTTTTCCTCTGGATATAAAAAGATAATTTTATGTCCCATTTTTTTTAATTCTTCGCCTATGTCTAAAACATTTTTGGCGCCACCTCCTAAGTTTTTACTTTTTCCAAAAACTACAATGCCAATTTTCATAAAAAACTCCATTTATTAATTTAAAAATAACATAAATAGATGGAAAAAGCAAAAAAACATCATTTTTTTAATAAATAATTAATAATTTTTATCAAATTTTAAAAAATTTAGTAAAAAAATGTTAAATAATTATTAATTTAAGTAAATACTTGACATAACAATTTTAAAGCATTATAATGAATATATATTCATAATCAAGGGGTTATATATGAAAGAAAAAATTTCAATTTATGGTTTATTAACCAATCTGGTTTTGACAGGATTAAAAATTTTTGCTGGAATAATTTCTGGCTCTGTTGCTTTAATTGCTGAAGCAATCCATTCAGGGTTAGATATTTTTTCTTCTTTTGTTGCTTATCTTGGAATTAAATTTGCAAAAAAACCAGCTGACGAAAAACATCCTTATGGTTACCATCAATCAGAAACAATTGCTGGATTTTTAGTTACTTTAATTTTAATAGTATCTGCTTTTTGGATTATTTATGAAGGAATTAGCCAACTTAGTGGAGAACATGGTGAAGTTTTTTCTATATTAGGTTTAGTTGTCATAGGCATTTCAGCTATTCTTAACGAAATTATGGCAAGATTAAAATTCTATTGGGGCAATAAAGAAAATTCATTATCACTCATTACTGACGCAGAACATTCCCATGCAGATGTTTGGGCATCTGTAGGCGTATTTGTTGGCTTATTTTTAACAAAATATTGGCCAATTGCAGACGGAATTTTAGCAATTTTTATTGGTTTATATATTTTATATGAATGTATTGATTTAACTAAAGAAACTGTTGGCGGCTTACTCGATATCCGTGACGGAGATACGGAAGAAAAAATTAAAAATTTGTTTAAAAAATTAGATACTGAAATTACAGATATTAAATCTAGAAAAATTGGCGGTTATGGGTCTGCAGAAGTTAAAATCATTTTACCCAAAAATTATTCTTTAGAACAAGCTCAAGAAAAAATAAATAATTTAGAAAAACAAGCTCAAGAAAAAATTGAAAATTTAAAACATATAGTAATTAATTTTGAAGCTGAAGGCGAAGAATATATAAAACAAACTTCTTTTGGAACTTTTGGCCGAAGGTTTGGTCAAGGAGTTCAAAAAAAAGGGTTAGCTTTTGAACAGAAAAAACAAGATATTGAGAAAACTAAAGAAAAAGGAATTCAAAAAATTGTAATTCCTTTGCAAAATGGCAAACAAGAAATTGCCAAAGAATTTGGCGCAGATAGATATTTATTAATTGAAACCAAAAATAATAAAATTATTAAAAAAGAAATTGTGAAGAACCAATTTGCTGACGAGAATTCCAAATATAGTCTTAGATTTATTAAATCTATTGGTGCTACAAAAATCATTGCTAACCATATTGGTCAAGGCGCAAAAGCAAATATTGAAGCTTTGGGAATAGATACACAAATCATTAATAACGAAAAATTAGTAAATATTTTAGAATCTTTGAAAGGAGGTGATAAATAATGCCATCATTTGACGGAACTGGTCCAAGAGGACAAGGACCAATGACAGGACGAGGACTCGGACCATGCGGAAGAGGATTAGGTCTTGGAGTTGGATATCGTCGCGGATTTGGAGCAGGAGCAGGAGCAGGAAGAGGACTAGGAAGAGGACGTGGGCTCGCAGGTTATTATGGTTTTTCTCAACCAGCAGACCCAAAACAACAAAAGCAAGCTCTTTCTGATTACAAAAAAGCTTTAGAAGAAGAGTTAGAAGATGTAAAAAAGGAAATCAGCGAAGAATAAACTTTTACCAGGCTTCGCAAATGCGGGGCTTGGTAAAAATTTATTAAATAATTATTATGCCTAAACCAAGAACACCAAGATTCATAAATTTTAATCCATCTGTTTATTTTTTTAAACCTCAAGGGGTACCCCTAAGAATGCTTGAAGAAGTAATTTTAGAATCTGATGAATACGAAGCGATGAGACTTCATGATATTTTAGAATTTGATCAAAAAACAGCTGCTAAAAAAATGAAAATTTCGCAACCCACTTTTGCAAGAATTTTAAACAGCGCAAATAAAAAAATTGCCGAAGCTATTGTAAAAGGAAAAGCTATTAGAATTAATTCCGCAAATTACGATAAATAATCTTTCAAATTTTTTGCATCAGAATTATCTCGTAATTTTTGTAATGCCTTAGCCTCAATTTGACGAATTCTTTCTCTAGTAACACCAAATTCTTTGCCAACTTCTTCCAAAGTATATGTTCGATTATTTTCAAGTCCAAATCTCATTTTTAAAATTCTTTGTTCTCTTGGTGACAAAAAAGTTAGAACTGAAGCCAAATGTTCTTTTAAAAGCTGGTTAGTAGCTGCTTCTGAAGGTGATTCAGATTCTTTATCTTCTATAAAATCTCCAAGTAAACTATCTTCCTCTTCGCCAACTGGTGCTTCGAGCGAAACTGTTTCTTGAGAAATTTTTAAAATATGTTCAACTTTTTCTGGGCTAATTCCCATTTCAGCAGCAATTTCTTCTGGCAAAGGTTCTCTGCCTAAACTTTGGACTAACTGTCTTTGAGTTCTCATCAAAGTATTGATTGTTTCGACCATATGAACAGGGATTCGAATTGTTCGCGCTTGGTCGGCAATAGCACGAGAAATTGCCTGCCTTATCCACCAAGTGGCATAAGTTGAAAATTTAAAACCTTTTTTATAATCAAATTTAATAACTGCTTTCATTAACCCTAAATTTCCTTCTTGAATTAGATCAAGCAATGATAACCCTCGACCTAAATATTTTTTAGCAATGCTGACAACAAGGCGCAAGTTAGCTTCTGCTAATTTTTTTCTAGCCACCTCATCGCCTTTTTCAATTCTTTTAGCTAAATGTACTTCTTCTTCAGCAGTTAAAAGTGGCACTTTTCCAATTTCTTTTAAATACATTCTTACAGAATCCTGAGAAAAATCTGAAATTCCTAAAATTTGTGGAGAGCCTTCTATCTCGTCAGCATCTTTTTTTTGCAATACTTCAGAAGCAGTATCGCGAACTTCAATTCCTTTTTCTGCTAAATTACCATAAACCGTATCTAGTAAATCAATTTTTGTTTCAGCCCGTGGCACGGTTTGTAAAATTTCTTGAACAGTAACAAAACCATGCTTTTCACCTTTTCCGATTAATTCTTCAATTTTTTTGTCAATTTTATTTTTAATTAATTTCATTTTATTCTTGTATTTGTTTACTTAATTTTTTGAGTAATTTTTTCAATTCTTTTTTATCCCCTAATTTTTCTGCTTGAGAAATTTTTTGAGCAAAATCTTTTTTAATTTTTTCTTTTTCACGACCTTTTAAAGAATAAAGTAAAATTTCAATTTCCTGCTCTAATTCAAAATTTTCGATATTTTTATATTCTTGTTCAGCTGCTAAAGATAATTGTTCTATTAATTTCTTTAAATCCTCTGAAAGACTTTTTTTAATATCGTTTTTGTCTACTTTTTTATTATACAATTTTTCTATAATGTCAGCAATCTCTTTGTTGAAAAAATTCTCAAAATAGCTAGATTTAATTTCTTTAGAAATTTTAATTCTTGTTTCTGGAAAAGCAAAATAAATTCCAAGAATTTTTTTTTCAAGCAATTCCCTTTGATTTAATTCATCCTTTTGCACATTTTTTATTTCTTGTTGCAATATTTTTTCTTCACTTTTTTCTAAAGCTTCTAACAAATATTTTTCATCAATATTAATCATTTGGCTGAGCTTTTTTACATATTCAGATCTCAAAACAGGATTAACTATTTTCTTAATTTCAATCAAAAGTTCTTTAGCAATTTGCTTTTTATCTTGTGCAGAAATCTCTTTTTTCCCAATTTGATATTTATTTTTAGTAGAAATAAAATAAAATTCTATTGCGGGCAGAGATTTTTCTAAAATTTTTTTGAATTGTTTAGGGTTGTCTAAAAATAAATCAGCAGGGTCTTTATTTTCTGGTAAAATCATTAATTCAACGCTAAAATCTCGCAAATGGGCTAAGTCAATACTTCTTTTTGCAGCATTTTGACCAGCAGAATCAGGATCAAAAGCAAAAACAATATTTTGGGTAAAACGTTTTATTAAATCCAGATGTTCTTCTGTTAAAGCACTTCCTGAAACTGCAACTGTATTTTTAAATCCAAACTGATGAGCCATTATTACATCAAATTGACCTTCAACAATAACAATTTTATCTTTTTCAACAATAGTTCTTTTTGCTTTATCTAAAGCATACAAAACTCGACTTTTGTTAAAAATTGGAGTATCTGGAGAATTAATATATTTTCCTGTTTTTGCAGAATCAACTGTTTTTAATTTCTGGTTTTCAAAAATTCTACCTGAAAAACCAACAAGTCTACCAGAGGTATCACGAATTGGAAACATTATTCGGCTACGAAATCTGTCTAAAAATTGATTGTTATTTTTTAAATATACAAGCCCTGATTTTTGTAAATTTTGCTGGCTAAAATTTTTTTTAATAAGTTTTTTTGACAATAAATCCCAAGAATCAGGCGAAAAACCTATTTCAAAGTCTTGCATTATTGTTTTTTTAATTCCTCGTTTTTTTAAATATTGCGAAGCGTCTTTGCCAATTTTCGATTCTAGAATATATTGCCATAATTTACTCGCGTATTCATTTATTTCAATAAGTTCATTTTTTTCTTTATTTTTTTTAGGATCAATTTGTTGTAATTCCACTCCAGCTTTATTTGCAAGTTGTTTTAAAGCTTCAGCAAAATCAATATGTTCATATTCCATTAAAAAAGAAAAAATATCACCGCCTTTTTGGCAACCGAAACAATGCCAAATTTGTTTTTCTGGACTCACTACAAAAGAAGGTGTATCTTCTTTGTGGAAAGGACAATTAGCAATAAAATTTCTGCCGGATTTTTTTAATTTCAAATATCCAGAGATAAATTCAACAATATCAATTTTATTTTTTATTTCGTCTACTTCTGACATTTAGCCTCTAAACAATTCTACTATGCCACGCGAATAATTGCATCCTAAAATGCGACAATATTTTTGACACTTTTTAATAATAAGTCGATTTTGCTGAGATCCTTTCAGCAATTTCTCTAAATTATCTTTTTTAAGATTTCCGATTTTAGGCATTTTAAAACAAAAACTTATATCTCCTTTTGGGTAAATTATTAAACTTCTCTGGCCAGCGAAACAACGATTTTTTAAAGCACTTTTTGGATTTAAATAATAATTTTTAATTACTTTTAAATTTTGTTGTGAATTTTTAATATTCTGACGGTTTTTGTTAATAAAATTGAATAATTTTGCAACTTGTTCTTTATTTGGCCATAAATTTTTTGGCAAAGAAATGTGTTTTGACTTTGAAACCTTAGATTCAACCGGCTCATCAAGCGGTTGCAAAATTATCGAAATATTTTTAAAATTTTTAAGATAATTAATAAGCTCTGGGATAGAATTAATGTTTTCCGAAGTAATTAAAATTGCGATTTCTGTTCCTAATTTACTTTTTGTCAAATACCTAAACGCTTTTTTAGCTGACTTAAAGGCAATTTTTGTGCCGCGAATTTTATTGTGAATTTTGGGTTTAAGCGAATAAAGAGATAATTTTATTTGGCTTGCTCCGGCAATTTCAAGTGATTTAAGAATTTTTGGAGTAATTGTTGAGCCATTTGTGTTAATAGCAATATGCGAAAATTTTTTTGAAAGTTTTTTTACCAAATTTATAACAAGATTTTTTCTAAGAAGCGGCTCACCACCGTTTATTTCAATAAAAGCAGATGGATCAAGATTTTGAATTAATTGATCAGTAATTTTAAACCATTCTTTTTTAGATAATTCTTTTTCAGGTTTTTTCTTCCAAATATCACAAGTTTGACAGCGAAAATTACATTTGAAAGTCACGACAAGCGACACAAATTCAGGAGGAAACAAATATTTTCCAGTCTGATAACTTAGTTCAAGTAAAGATTTCTTAATTATTTTATTCATTAAATTAAAAGATGAGAAGCCAGCTGATTTTCGTGAAAGCAAAGTGCTTTCTGAATTTAGCCAACTGGCTTAAAAAGTGCGCGCAGGGTTGATTCTTCAATGTTAGGTGTGTAAGAAAATAAAAGTTCAGGAATTTGGAATGGGCAGTTTTCTTTGAGCGCCCAGCGGATAATGATTGAATTTGAGTGCTCAATGATTCGTGCGCCAAACCAGCCTTCTTCACCAAAGAACAAATCACCAGCAATAGGCTCACCGCGAAGTTTGGCTAGAGCTAAAACTTGAGCAAGTTTACTAACTGATTGTGTTTGCCAAGCTTCAGCGATTGGACAATTTCTACCCGTACCTAAACCCCAGTTGTCATCTGGCCCAAATCCTGATTGAATTTGAACATTGATTTTATCGATAACTATAGTTGTGGAGTCAATATGATCTGTTCCTCTAGCAGATGACATTCTAAAACCTCCCTTAACAAGATAAGTTGTGATTATAGAATAACTTAAAACTCAAATAAAATCAAGAGAAAAATGAACTATTATAAAATTCTATTTTT
>CAYUUY010000033.1:4494-9136 GCA_964448035.1 uncultured Candidatus Saccharibacteria bacterium | reverse complement strand
CAGCCCAGACCGCAATTTAAGGTCCCCAAATTTTAGCTAAGTGGAAAAGGAAGTAGAATAGCTTTGACAGCTAGGAGGTTGGCTTAGAAGCAGCCATCCTATAATGATAGCGTAACAGCTCGCTAGTCTATGTCCTTTCTGTTTCGGTTCGCCGGCACAGAAAGATGCTATTTTGCGCCGAAAATTTAACGGGGCTCAAGCTAAGTGCCGAAAATGCGGCTTATCGTGCTTCACTAATGTTTAGCACTCATTTAATTAATAAATAAGAATTAATAACTCAAAATTATAATATCCACTTTATGTCTGGATGACATTATATATAATAGTAATTCCTTAATTCTGAGATATAAATTATTAATTAGAGTGCCGAGTGTTAGTGAGGTACGATAGGGGTAGAGGAGCGTTCTCTTCGCGGTAAAGTTTAAGCGTGAGCTTGGATGGAGCGTAGAGAAGTGAGAATGTTGGCATGAGTAACTTAAGACCGATGAAAAATCGGTCCACCGAAATCCCAAGGTTTCCGCAGCAACGGTAATCGTCTGCGGGTTAGTCGGTCCTAACCTCTTTTTGAGGGATGGTAAATTTGTTAATATTCAAATACCATTGACATAACTATTCCGATGGGGTAACATTTTTTTGGATCTCAAGCGCGATTTTGGTTATGCGCGTCTAAGTTTTTTGTGGGTTGCTTGGTAAATCCGGCAACATCAAGCAGAAGACAAATGAAATTCGCCTTTGGCGGAAATTTGAGAATAGAAAAAATCAAGAAAAACCTCTAAGGAGTTATGTGAGTGTCCGTACCGTAAACCAACTCCGGTGGGATGGTATAAGAGTACCAAGGTGATCGGAAGAATCCTGGAAAAGGAACTCGGCAATACAGCGGCTGTAACTTCGGAAGATAGCCTGGGCGTAGAATTTGCGCGCAAGTGTAGATTTTTACGTCCCGCAGCGAATGATCCCAAGCGACTGTTTAACAAAAACACAGGTCCCTGCTAACCCGTAAGGGGATGTATAGGGGCTGACACCTGCCCAGTGCTAGAAGGTTATGGTGAGCTTTGAATTCGCGTCTCACTTTTGTTCGACGCTCTAATTAATAAATAAAAAATAATATCTCAAAATTATGGTAGCCACTCCGTGGCTTGACTAAAATAGTAATTCCATTATTCTGAGATCTGAGATATTAATTATTAATTGAAGCAGCGAGCAGCAGCGAGATGCGAACAGGAGCGAGCTTAAGCCCTAGTAAACGGCGGCGATAACTATAATCGTCCTATGGTAGGATATTAACTGCCATAGTAAAATCCGACTATATGCTGGAAAATCTGGTGGATCTGGAGCTACTAAGGTATAATAAATTCATTGTAAAAAATATTATGCAAAGTAAAAATGCTACCAGTGCAGACAATCAGCAGGAAAGACTAAAAATTGAAAATTGGATTATTGGATTTACAGATGGAGAAGGAACTTTCTCAGTTAGCAAAATCAAGAATCCAACAACTAAAAATGGATATCAAATTTTTCCAGAATTTGTGATAACACAAGGTAAAAAAAGCCTTTCTGTTTTAAAGATATTCAAAAATACTTTAAATGTGGAAATATCTATATTAATAGAAGATATGATAATCATAAAGAAAATCTTTATAGATATTGTGTAAGATCAAGAAAAGATTTAAGCAGAACAATAATTCCGTTTTTTCAAAAAAATCAATTAAGAACTGCTAAAAAGAAAGATTTCCAAAAATTTTCCAAAATTGTAAAGTTGATGAATAAAGGTGAACATTTAAAGTAAAATTTCAATATTTAGAATCCTCAGACACTAATACGTCGGAATCCATAATTTGGATAAGATAGAGTGCGATCTTTATGGCGACATAAAGTAACTTTAGGTGACTAAAGTTTTCAAACATATTAATAAGCGAAATTCCTTGTCGTGTAAGTTACGACCCGCACGAATGGTGTAACGACTTGGGAGCTGTCTCTTCCAGGAATCCGGTGAAATTGCAAAACCGGTAAAGATGCCGGTTACCTACAGCAAGACGATAAGACCCCGTGGAGCTTTACTACAACTTGATATTGATTTAAGGTGTAGAATGTATAGCGTAGGTGGGAGAATTGCGTCTCACTATTGTTCGACGTTTTTAATTAAATAATAAATTAAAAAGTAAATATCAAAAATGCAAATAACAAATAAAAATTTTAATATTTAATTTGTCATTTTGATTTCTCATTTTTGATTTTTAACCTAATCTTTCTGAGATTTGAGATGTTAATTATTAATTGAAGCAGCGAGCAGCAGCGAGATGCGATTCGATCATGTAACACCACCCTTTTTGTATTTTAAGTCTAACTTTGATTTTTCAGAGAACAGTGTCAGGCGGGTAGTTTGACTGGGGCGGTCACCTCCCAAAGAGTAACGGAGGCGCCCAAAGGTTAGCTTGGTCCCGATGGAAATGGGACTGTAAGTGTAAAGGCATAAGCTAGCTTGACTGCAAGGCCCACAAGCCGAGCAGAGACGAAAGTCGGGCTTAATGATCCTGTGGTTCAGAGTGATATGGCCACAGCTCAACGGATAAAAGCTACCCCGGGGATAACAGGCTTATCGCGCCCAATAGTCCACATAGACGGCGCGGTTTGGCACCTCGATGTCGGCTCATCGCATCCTCCCTGAGGAGCATCAGGGAAGGGTTTGGCTGTTCGCCAATTAAAGCGGTACGCGAGCTGGGTTCAGACCGTCAAGAGGCTAAATTATTTAGCAATTTGACAATCTGAGCCCGAGGAATGACATCAGAATCGGCGGCATATTGCTGTAAAGCAATATGAAAAATCGACTCATATCGAGAAAATCCTAATATTTATTTTAACCTGTAATATTTTAGGACAATATCGAGGGAAGTTATCAAAAAAAATTTTTAAGATAACCCCGTAGAGACTAAATGTCGATCTCCTAATTAGTTAGGATGAAGGTATAGTCCACACTCTTGGTAACAAGAGATAATGTGCGTGAGACAGGTCGGTCTTAATCTGCTGTAGGCGTTTTCAATCTTGAGGGAAGCTGCTCCTAGTACGAGAGGACCGGAGCGGACGAACCTCTGGTGTACCAGTTGTTCTACCAAGAGCATTGCTGGGTAGCTAGGTTCGGTTCGGATAACCACTGAAAGCATCTAAGTGGGAAGCCGATCCCAAGATAAGGATTGACCATTAAATTCCATCAAGACTAGGTGGTTGATAGGCTCCAGGTGTAAGCTCAGCAATGAGTTCAGCCGAGGAGTACTAATAATTGATTGATTTTATTTCGGAAAGTTTTGATTTTGGAGAATATTATCTGAAATCACGACTTTGACTAATAGTTTTTAATCTACGAATTTGAACTAAGTTTTATATAATGTAAGCTTGTTTTGATTTATTGAAATAAGTTATTCTGAACTTATTAGTATTTTTATAAAAAGATTTCATAAGTTTTACGCTGGTGTTTTTAGCGAGCAGGTAACACCCGATACCATCTCGAACTCGGCAGTTAAGCTGCTCAGCGTTGATGATAGCTCTTCCAGAGCAAAAGTAGAACAACGCCAGCGTATAGTTTATGAAATTTGATGCATTCTTTCCAAAAATTTGAAAAGTTTTTAAAAACTTGTGATAACCTTTTACGCAAAAATAAAACGGTAAGCATCAAGATTTTAATTTTTAGTTCTTGACTAATCTTTGGATGTTGATAAAATATAAGTAATATACTCACTGCCTCTGCTTTTGCAAGGGCAGTTTTTTGTTATTTCAAACAACTTAATGTTATTATTAAATTATGGAATCAAATAAAGAAAAAGTTTGTGTGTATATAGATGGTAGCAATTTTTATAATTACCTTAAATATTCTTCTGTTAAATTTGGAAAAGGAAAAACTTTTAATTTCGACAAATTTGTGGATTATCTGGTTGGCGAGCAAAGAGAATTGATTTCAAAAAGATATTATACAGGAGTGATTCGAAATGTTGATAAAACTAAAAAAAGCGAAGAGCTTGTCAAAGGTCAACAAAAGTTTATTAATATGTTAAAAAAAGGCGATTTTTCTTTTAAGCCTGGTCGGATTATTTATGATTCTGGTCTTGTTCGGGAAAAGGGAACTGATGTTAAAATCGCTGTTGATATTGTAGTTGGCGCGATTGATGATAATTACGATACAGCAATTTTAGTTAGTTCAGACACAGATTTAATTCCTGCTATAAAATATGCTCGTTACAAAAAGAAAAAAATTGAATATGTTGGTTTTTCTTTTAAACCATCTTATGGAATGAAAGAAGAAACTGACAAATCTCGTTTATTATCATCTAACGAGATTCAAAAATTTGTTGAATAAAATTAAATTATTCGATTTTATGATAGAGCTTGGAGTTAGGGCTCTTTTTGTTTACAAAAATCTATGATATTATTTGAATACAAGAGATATTACGTGAAGGAAGGGTGAGGCAAGATGATGCCGCCTGCTGACATTGAAGGAATTAGCAGTATTACCCAAAAGGATCTTGATGAATTGCTAAAGTTGCTAACAGCGATGGATAACATTGTTATAAACATTGATGGCTTCCCCGAACCTGGAGATCGTGCAATCGGTGTGATCAAAACAATCGAATTAGAGTTGAAAAAAACAAATCTT
>CAYUUY010000033.1:0-4394 GCA_964448035.1 uncultured Candidatus Saccharibacteria bacterium | reverse complement strand
TTCTCTTGAAACGCTCGGTTGTTAGTTGGCTGGCTTCATTCGCCATCTTACTTTTCAGCGCGTTGCTGACAGCCGAGCATTCTTTTTTATAAGTGTTATAATATAAATATGCGAATTGTAACTGATTTACATATTCACTCAAAATACTCTCGAGCAACTAGCCGAGATATATCAATTGACAATCTTCATGAAGGTGCAAAGAAAAAGGGAATTAATTTGCTAGGCACTGGTGATTTTACTCATCCGGGATGGGTTGCTGAAATCGAAAAATCATTAGTTGAAGATGGTTCTGGTTTTTTAATACACAAAACAAAAGATAAAAGCGTTCGTTTTATTTTATCTTCAGAAATTTCAGCAATTTATTCAAAAAATGGTCGTGTTAGAAAAATTCACATTGTTGTTCTTGCTTCGAGCATCAAAGATGTTAAGAAAATTAACCGAAGCTTGGCTCGAATTGGAAATATAACGTCAGATGGTCGTCCGATTTTGGGAATCGATGCTGAAAAGCTAGCAAAAATTATTTGGGACCAATCGCCAGAAGCAATTATTATCCCAGCTCATATTTGGACACCTTGGTTTTCTTTATTTGGCTCAAATTCTGGATTTGATACAATTGAAGAATGTTTTGGTAAATATTCAGACAGAATTTACGCGTTTGAAACAGGTTTGTCATCAGACCCAGAAATGAACTGGACAGTTTCTCAGCTTGATAATTTAGTTGTGCTTTCAAATTCAGATGCTCATTCAGTGAAAAATTTAATGCGCGAAGCAACAGTTTTTGAATTTAAGCCTTCAGAATTTACTTATGAAAATTTTCATAAAGCATTAAAAGAAAAAGATCTTTCAAAAATCAAATATACAATTGAATTTTTTCCAGAAGAAGGTAAATATCATTTTGACGGACATCGTGCTTGCAATGTTTCAATGTCGCCTTATGATGCGCGAAAATTAAATAATATTTGTCCAGAATGTGGTAAGCAAATGACACTTGGTGTTTATCATCGAATAACAGATTTAGCTGATAGAAAACCAGGTGAGAAACCAGAAAAAACTGCAGGCGTAAAATATATAGTTCCAATCGCGGAAATTCTGTCTCAAATTCACGGAGTTGGCCCTCAGTCAAAAAAAATCCAAGAAGAAACTAATTCAATTGTTGGATATTTTGGTTCAGAACTTGGGGTTTTGCTTGATGCTCCGCTTGAGCAAATCGAAAAACGCGCTGGCATTGAACTTAAAACTGCAATTGATAAAATGAGAATAGGAGAGGTTGAAAAAATTCCAGGGTTTGATGGAGTTTTCGGACAAATAAAAGTTCCTTTTAAGCCGAAGGCTGAAATTATTGCTACAAGCGATCTCGACCAGCAAAAATTATTTTAAAAAATTATTTTGTGAAAAAAGATCAGTCTAAAAAATTAATGACAGAGGCTTTAATTGTTGAAAATGGAAAAATTTTGCTTGGTAAAAAAAAGAGAAAATTTGGTGTTGGCAAATGGCTTGGATTTGGTGGCAAAGTTGAAAAGGGTGAAAAAGTAGAAGATACTCTTATTCGAGAATGTTGTGAAGAATGTGGAATAAAAGTCAAAGAATTTGAAAAGCGGGGAATTCTAACTTTCTATTATGAAAATGATCCAAATATGAAGGTCCACTATTATGAGATTTTAAAATATACTGGTAAACCTCAAGATTCTGAGGAAATGAGAGTTAAGTGGTTTGATTTAGACAAAATTCCATACGAAAAAATGTTCCCAAATGATAGGTACTGGTTGCCAATGTTTTTGAAAAAAGAATTTTTTAAAGGTGAATTTTGGTTTGATAAAAATTATGAAATAACTAAGTATGACATTAGAAAAGTATCAAAAAAAACGAAAATTTGATAAAACTTCTGAGCCAAAAGGAAAAACAGGTTCAAGCAAGTCAAATATTTTCGTAGTCCAAAAACATAGAGCTACTAATTTGCATTATGATTTGCGAATTGCATATCAAGGAGTTTTAAAATCCTGGGCAGTTCCTAAAAAACCTTTACTCCAAGCTGGGAAAAAAAGATTAGCAATTCAAACCGAAGATCATCCTTTAGAATATGCAAAGTTTGAAGGAAAAATTCCAGAAGGAGAATACGGAGCTGGAACAGTTAAAATTTGGGATAAAGGAAAATGCGAATTAATTAAAAAAAATTTTAAAAAAGGTCATTTGCAAATTAATTTTAGGGGTGATAAATTAAAAGGGATTTACAATTTAATAAAAACCAATCAAAAAAAGGGAAAAAATTGGTGGATTTTATTTAAATCTAAACAATAATTTCCTGAATTAGGAGGAATAATGGGGCTTTTTAGTTCAAAGGACGATGTAAAAGATCAAAACCAAGATCAGCCAATTCAACCGCTGGCTGATCAAAATCAAACAAGTTTACCGCCAACACCAACAACCGGTGGTTTGCCAGTAAACCAGCCAGGTCAAGATTTTAATCCATCAAATACGTCAAACCAATCAGCGGGTTCAGATATGGGTTCAGTTTCTGGATCTTCTAATGATTTTAATACAAACCAACCAGTTTCTTCAACACCAGATCAAACAAATCCGCCGACGAACGATTTGTCTTCTGGTGCTGATGTAAACTTAAACCAAAATTCTCAGTCTAATTTTCCTGCATCACCATCGTCTGAAAGTAATTTAGCGACTCCTGCAGAACTTCAAAATAATTCAGAAAATCAAGCAAACACACCATCAACTTTGCCAGAGGATTCTCAGTCGTCATCTCAACCATCGCCAAGCCAAAATGAATCAACTGATGATTTTGCGACCACTGGTAATAACTTAACTCCAGATTCTTCAATTCCATCAGATACTAATCCAAATATTTCTCCAGATTCATCGCAACCACAAGATCTGTCATCTTTTCCAAACGATTCTTCTCAAAATCAAACGAATTTGCCAAATTCTGGAATGTCAGATATTGGCTCTCAAGCGGCCTCAGAATCTAGCCAAAAACCTTTACCACCGTTGCCTACAAGCAGTCCAAGCTCTTTAAATATTGATGAAGATGAAAATAAATAATAATTTATTTTAAAAGGAGAATTATGAGCGAACAATTAAATCCGGGTCAAAATCCGGAATGGGAAAGACCAAAAGAAAAACAAGATTTTAAAAAAGATGAAGCTGGCGCATTCCAAATTACCAAAGGACCTAATGAAAAATTATCTAAAGAACCTACACAAGAATTTGAAAAAATTAATGAAATACCTGTAAATCAAGAAAAAGAAATGTATGAAACAAAAGTAACACCTTTTAAAGAACCAGATGATAATCAAAAAGAAGATGAAAAGTCTGACCAGTCAAACTAAAGCTAGGTTATTGTAGCAAAAAATATTTATATAAATTGAAAATATTAAAAAACCCAGAAAAAATTTTTTGGGGTACTCAAAAAATTAGCAAACAAGAGTTATTCCAGTTTTACAAAAAAATTGGCAGAAAGATTCTGCCTTTTTTAATCAACCGACCTTTGACAATTTATCGATGCCCAGATGGCGTGGAAAAAGAATGTTGGGTTCAAAAAAACGCGCCAAAAAACTTACCATTAAAAATTAAAACTGCAAAACTTTGGGCAAAAAGTCCAGAACGCTATCTTAAATATCCAATCATTACAAAGCTTGATGATTTGCTTTGGTTTGTAAACCAAGGAGCAATCGAATTTCATATTTGGATGTCAAAAATTGGTCAAGAAAAACCTGATTGGATTGTTTTTGATATTGATCGGGTTAAAGCAACAGACAAAGATTTGGCAAATATTTGTTTTAAAATTCAGTTTGAGCTTGAAAAAGAAAATTTAAAATCTTATGTAAAAACAACTGGAATAAGCGGGTTTCATTTATTATCTCCAAATACAAAAAAATTTAATTATAAACAAGCGCGAGATTTTGCTAAAAAAATTATTTGCCGGATTATGAAACAAAATCCAGAATTAATTACCTTAGAAAAAACGAAAACAAAACGAAAAGCAAAAACATTTATCGATCCAGCACAAAATGCCAAAGGCAGAACGATTGTGGCTCCTTATTCGGTGCGAGCGACAAAAAAATTTTCAGTTTCTTTACCAATTTCATGGAAAGAACTTGAAAATTTTAAATATCCAAAAAATACACTTGAAGAATATCAAAAAATTATTATCAGCCAAGGAAAATGGTTTTAGAATGAATGTGATATAATCATAATATATTAATTTAATATTTTTTATGTCAGAAAACCTAGGTGGACAATTTTTACATCAAAAAGATTCAAGTTTGCATACGTCGGATCCAGTTGAACATGAAGTGGAAAGAAGAAAGGATCGAGGTGAAGAAGTATCTCATAAGCCTGCAGAAAAAATAGAAGATTGGATGCAGGAACTTGAAAGAACTCAT
>CAYUUY010000032.1:0-9734 GCA_964448035.1 uncultured Candidatus Saccharibacteria bacterium | reverse complement strand
AAATTTAGAAAATATTAAATTAAAAAAACAAAAACCATTAATTAATATTGCTAAAGTTTCTGGTAACGAATATTTAAATCGAATTATAAAAGTTGATCAATCACCGATTGGCAGAAGCCCGCGTTCTAACCCAGCAACTTATACTGGAATTTTCACGCCAATTCGGGAATTTTTTGCAATGTTGCCAAAATCTAGAGAAAAAGGTTTTTCAATGTCTCGTTTTTCTTTTAATCGATCAGGCGGAAGATGCGAGGCGTGTGAAGGTCGTGGTTTTAATGAAATTGAAATGCATTTTTTACCTCCGGTTTTTGTTAAATGTGAAGTGTGCCAAGGAAAAAGATATTCAAAAGAAACACTTTCTGTAAAATATAAAGGAAAAAATATTGCTGATATTTTAGAACTTTCTGTTGAAGAAGCTTTAAAATTTTTTAACAATCATTATCAAATTTTTGAAAAATTAAAAGTATTAAAAGAAGTTGGTTTAGGATATCTTAGATTAGGTCAATCAGCAACCACTCTTTCTGGTGGTGAAGCTCAAAGAATAAAACTAGCGCGTGAATTAACATCACCGCTTGGTCAAAAAACTTTATATTTGCTTGATGAGCCAACTGTTGGTTTGCATTATCAAGATGTAAAACTGCTGATAAAAGTTTTAAATAAATTGATTGATAAAGGAAATTCAATAATTGTGATTGAACATAATTTACATTTAATAAAATCTGCAGATTATGTTTTTGATCTTGGACCTGAAGGAGGAGAAAAAGGCGGTAGAATTATAGCTAAAGGAACGCCTGAAGAAATTGCTAAAAATGAAAAAAGTTATACTGGTCAGTATTTAAAATACTATTTATAAAATGAAAAAAAATAAAAACAAGTTATTAAAAATGGTTCAAAAATTTCCTCAAAGTCCTGGCGTTTATTTTTTTATTAATTCAAAAAATAAAATTCTTTATATTGGAAGATCGATTAATCTTAAAAAAAGAGTTATTAGTTATTTCCAAAATAAAAGTTTTAAAATCACTGAGCTTATTAGAAAAACACATATAATTAAATTTCAAAAAACTGCTAATTTACTGGAAGCAATTTTTTTGGAAGCCAATTTAATTAAAAAATATTGGCCAGATTTCAATGTCAAAGAAAAAGATCAACGATCTTTCATTTATTTGGTTTTTACTAAAAACGATTATCCGAAACCAATTATTGTACGGGGAAGGGAACTTAAAAATTTTTCAAATCAACTAGACATTTTTGGTCCGTATCAAAGTTATCATTTAATTAAAAAAGCATTAAGCATTTTACGCCCAATATTTCCTTATTCTACTTGCCAACCAAATTCTGGCAAACCGTGTTTTGACTCTCAAATTGGACTTTGCTCAGGAATTTGCTATTCAAAAATTTCCAAAACAAAATATCAAAATATTATTAAAAATTTAAAATTATTTTTAAAAAATGATAAAAAAAGATTATTTAGAAAATTGGCAAAAGAAAATCCAAGCGCAAAAGAAGCGCTTCAGCATATCCAAGACGTTGCTTTGATTGAAAACGAAGAAATTAAAAATCCTTTTTTAAATTCAAACGAAAGAATTGAAGCTTATGATATTAGCCATTTTTCAGGTAAGGAAACTTATGGTTCAATGGCGGTTTTTATAAATGGGATATCAGATAAATCAGAATATCGTTTATTTAAAATTGAAAAATCAAAAAAAGACGATTTGCGAGCAATGTCAGAAATGTTAATTCGTCGTTTTAAACATACTGAATGGCAATTCCCAAATTTAATTGTTCTTGATGGAGGTAAACCGCAAGTTGAATTTGTTTGCAAAAAACTGCAAAAACAAAATATTAATATTCCCGTAATTGGTATTTCTAAATACGCTAATGAAAAAATTATTTTTTCTTCAAAAATAAATAAAAAACAGCAAGAAATAATTAGTTTTAAAAAAAGAGTTTTATTAGCTGTTCGAAATGAAGCTCATCGTTTTTCTAATAAAACAAGTCAAAATGCTAGAAGAAAAATCTTTTAATAATATTTGTAAAAAACAACTAACTTGATATAATAAAATTAATAAGTATAAAAGGAGGAAGCAATGTCTAGAACAGTATTAATTATTGTTGGCATTATCCTTGTTGCAATGGGGATCCTGGCTCTAGTAGATTGGGATTTAGCCACAGAACCAGCTTGGCACGCTTGGCTAAAAATCATTATTGGTGTGATTGCAGTTATAATTGGAGCTGCTGACAGCCCAAAAGAAGCTTAACTCGATAGTCTTAAAAAAGCACTGTGAAATGCAGTGCTTTTTTTGACACTTAGAACAGATTTTGTTAATCTAAAAATGTAATATTTATTTTTAATAAGGAGGCTGAAATGACAGCTGACAATTTTGGCGGAACTATTACTGTTTCTTTTCAAAATGTATGGGCAAAGTTTATTAACGTAATTCCTGAGATTGTAATTGCAATTTTAGTTTTTCTTGTTGGCGTTTTAATTGCTATTGCAATTGGTGAAATTGTTCGAAAATTAGTTTCTTATACTCAAATTGATAAATTTGCTGATAAAATTGGGATTACTAAAAAATTTGAAGAAATAGATTTTAATTTTACTATTTCTGGTCTTGTTGGCTGGTTAGTGAAGTGGTTTTTAGTAATTGTTTTTTTGATCGCTTCTTCAGAAATTCTTGGTTTGGATCAAATCAGTGTATTTTTAAGACAAGTTGCTTTGTATTTGCCAAATGTAATTGTGGCCGTGATAGTACTTGCAATTGGGATTGCTGTTAGCATGTTTGTGTATGATATTGTTTTAAGATCTGTTGCTGCTTCAAAATTTCCTTCTGCTTCAGCTAACGCATTAGCGCTTATTTCTAAATGGGCGATTATTATTTTTTCAGCGCTTATTGCTTTGAGTCAGCTTAAAATCGCTGAAAGTTTAATTCAAATACTTTTCACCGGGATTGTTATTGCTTTATCATTAGCTTTTGGTCTTGCTTTTGGCTTGGGTGGAAAAGAAAAAGCAGCAAGAATATTAGATAAAATTGAAAAAGATTTGTCTCGAAAATAATTTATGCCAGCAAACAAACCGCAAATAAAAGACAATAAATTTACTTTTAAGAATAAATTTTGGAATATTTTTTCAACTCTTGTTTTTTTATTTGTTATCGCGTTTGGCTGTTTTTATGTTTACAACTTAGGCATATTTAATAATATATTTTCCAATTTAGCTTATTTTAGTGAACCTGTTTTTCCAGAACTAAGTAGCCCAAAAGAAGTAAAATTTAATTGGGAATATAGTGGAAATAAATATTATCTTTCAGAAACATATTATCAGTCTGCATACGAGTATTATCAAAAAAAAGATAAAGGAATTTACCAAGGACAAGAAGAAGAATCTATTAATAAATATTTAAATTTTCCAGAAGAAGATAATTCAATTAGTAATTTAACAAAAAAAATCCAAGCTTTGGGGAAAGAAAATGGTTTATCGTCTGATGAAATTTTAGAGTTAACAGCCTCTTTTGTTCAAACCATCCCTTATGATTTTGAAATGGCAAAGACCAATAAAACACAACCAAAATATCCTTATGAAGTTTTGTATGATAAAAAAGGTATTTGTTCAGATAAAACTTTTTTAGCAACTGCGCTTGCGCGCGAGCTTGGGTATGGCACTGCAGTTTTTTTTTATAACAATCAAGAACATATGGCTTCAGCAATTGAGTGTCCGCAGTCTTATTCAAATTATAGCTCGGGTTATTGTATTTTAGAATCAACTGCCAAAGGAAACAAAATTGGTATTGTGCCACAAATGAAAAGTAGTGGACAAGCAGATTTGCAAAATTATTCAAAGCTAAATTCATCTGATTTAAATAATAATAATTCAACTAAATTAAATAACCCTCAAATTTTGGCGCAGACAAAAAATTTAGAATATAAAGGAATTATTAAAACAATTACGATTAAAAATGAAATAAATTTAATCTCTGAATATTTAGAAAAACAAAAACCAATTATTGAACAACAAAAAAAAGAAGTTGAAAATTTAGCTGCTCGATTAGAAATGTACGAAAATCAAGGAGATATAGCTAGCTATAATAATTTAGTGCCTGTTTACAATAGCCAAGTTTCTCAATTGCAATCAAATATTGATATTTATAATAGTAAAGTTGCTCGTTATAATAATTTGATTAATTCAGATTAATAATTTTAATTTTAGAAATCACGAATATAAAATAAAATTATGACAACTGGCATAATAAAAAAAATTGAAGATGCTAAACTTTTGGGTAAGAGTGGTTCTTGCTTTTCAACAGCAAAAAAATGGCAGGTTTTTAAAGAACAAAAATCTGCAAAAAAATATATTATTTGTAATATAGCAGAAGGTGAACCAGAAATTGAAAAAGACCGTTATGTTTTAAAAAATTATTTTGATAAAGTTGTTGAAATAATATTATTAGCTATTCAAGAAATTCCTGAAAGTGCGCCAATCATTTATATCAAAAAAGAATATTATGATGAATTTAAAGAGCAAATCCAAAAAGCCATCAAAAATACTTTAATAAAGATAGAAATTAAAAAACAAGGATATATTAATGGCGAGGAAACAGTTATTTGTAACATTTTAGAAGGCAAAAGAGCTGAACCTCGAACAAAACCTCCATATCCTGTTGAATCAGGAATTAATGGTTATCCAACCTTAATAAATAATATTGAAACTTTTTATCGAGTTTGGGAAATTGCTCATAATCAATTTGAAGATAAAAGATTTATTTCAATTTCCGGCATTATTCCCAAAAAAGGCATTTGTGAATTTTCTGTTGACGAATCAATAAAATCAATTTTAGAAAAAAGTGATAATTTGCCAAAAGAAAAATTTTTTGTCATTGCAGGTGGTTTGCTTAGCGGAGAAATTTTGCTACCTAATGAACTTGATCAGCCGATTAAAGGTGCTGGTTCTATCGTTGTTTTTTCAACTAAAACAAATGGGTTTGAAATGCTAAAAAAATGGTCAAATATTTATAATCGAGAAAATTGTGATAAATGTGTTTCTTGCAGAGAAGGAATTTATAGAATTGTCGAAATGTTAGAATCTAGAAAAATTAATGAAGAAATTTTTTTAGAAATTGTTCGTAACATGCAAATTTCCAGTTTTTGCCAATTAGGCCGCCGCGCGGGATATTTACTCGAACAAATATATCAGAAAGTTTATAAAAATGTCTAAAGAAAAAATTAAAATAAAAATTAATAATCAAGAAATTATTGCTGAAAAAGGGCAAACGATTTTAGAAATTGCTATGCAAAACGGCATTAAAATTCCATATCTTTGTTATCATCCAGATTTAAAACCAAAAGCAAGTTGCCGCTTATGCCTTGTAAAAATAAAAGGTTATAATGAGCTGAAAACCTCTTGCTCTACTATTGCAGAAGATGGGATGGAAATTATTACTGAATCTCCAGAAATCAAAAAAGCTAGAAAAACAAATCTCGAACTTTTATTCGGTGAACACAGCAAAGAATGTTCAGATTGTGTTTATGAACATAATTGTCAGCTTTTACAGCTTGCTAAAAAATTAAATATTCAGCAAAATAAATATTTAAAAAGAAAAAGTTATTTACCATCAAAAAATTTCGGACCAGCAATTCATTTTCAAAAATCAAAATGTATTGATTGCCAAAATTGCGTAGAAGCTTGTAAAAAATATGCGACTGGTTATTTGGAAGTGAAAGAAAAAGGTCCTTTTTTTAGAATTGAACCTAGCAAAGATAAGGGAAAAATTTGTCTTTATTGTGGTCAATGTTTGGCTCATTGCCCTGTTGGGGCATTTGAAGCAGCTGGAGAATTCGAAGAAGTAAATCAAAACTTAGCTAACAAAAATAAAATTGTTGTTTTCCAATTTGCGCCTTCAATTCGAACCTCAATCGGCGAAGAATTTGGATTATTTACTGGAGAAGATTTAAGTGAACGGATTGTGGCAGGGCTTAAAAAAATCGGCGCTGATTATGTTTTTGACACTTGTGTTGGTGCAGATTTTACAACTTCTGTCGAGGCAAAGCATTGTATCGAAAAATTGGAAGCAGAAAAAAATCCACTTGTTTTAACGTCTTGCTGTCCTTCTTGGGTGCGTTATGTTGAATTTTACTATCCAGAATTTATCAAAAATTTAGCAACTGTTCGATCCCCGCAAATAATTTTAGGTGGGCTTGTTAAAACTTATTGGGCAGCAAAAATGAAAATTGATCCAAAAAATATTTATATCATCTCAATTATGCCTTGCACAGCAAAAAAATACGAAATTACTCGAGAAGAATTAAGCATCAACAGTATTAAACCAGTTGATCAAGTTATTACAACCCGGGAAATTGCATATTTATTTCATAAAAAAAATATTCATTTGCTTGAAATTGATCCAGAAAAACCAGACAATCCACTCGGAATTTCTTCTGGCGCCGGAGTAATTTATGGTGCTTCTGGCGGGGTAATGACTTCAGCCCTAAGAACAGTCGCTGATAGACTAAAGCAAAAAATTAAAATAAATTTTGTTGCTTCAAAAGAAATTCCTGGAGTTAAAGAAGCAAAAATTAAAATCAATAATAAAAAATATCGGGTAGCAATTGTCGTTGGAATAGCAGGTGCTAAAAAAATTATGCAAAAGCAAAAGAAAAATCCTGGTTATTACAATTTTATTGAAGTGATGGTTTGCCCCGGCGGCTGTATTGGTGGTGGTGGGCAACCAGTTCCGAATACAAAAGAAATGAGAGATATTAGAACTAAAGGATTATTTAAAATAGACGAAGGAAAAAATCTTCATTTAGCCCACGAAAACCCAATTGTCAAAACAATTTTTAAAGAGTATCTTAATAATGAAGAAAATCTAAATAGAATTTGCAAAACCAAATTTTCACAAAAATTTGAATAACTGTTAAGGAGTAAAATGTCAGAAGGAGGCGAAAAATATATCCCAGATAATATGGAGATATTAGAATCAAGGGCGATAACTTTTATCAAAGAGAAAAGAAATATAAGCTCGAAAATTTATAAATAATTAGAAGGAGTAGATATGAAAACAATTTCAAAAACCTTAACAAAACAAAAAGTGGGGAAAGGGGCACTGTTTTTAACGCTATTCTCAATCGCAGCAATTTTACCGGCAGTTATCCACCAGCAAGCAATTACTGGACCAATTATAAATACCACTTTATTTTTAGCAGCATATTATTTAAGTTTTGAATTAGCTTCGATGATTGCGCTTTTTCCAAGCCTTATAGCTTTGTCGGTTGGACTTTTGCCAGTTGCTCTCGCACCGATGGTTCCTTTTATTATGATCTCAAATATTTTACTTATTTGGATTTTTAAAAAGTTTTCAAAAACTCAAAAAATCGGTTCAATGATTGGAGCATCAGCTCTAAAATTTATATTTTTATATTTAACTAGTTTCATCGTCACAAATTTAATTGTTAAAGCAGAAATTGCTAAAAAAGCGAGTTTGATGATGAGCTGGCCGCAGCTTCTTACTGCAATAACTGGTGGATTTATTGCATTATCAATTATAAAATTTACCAAATTTGAAAAATAGCCTTTATTTTTTAAGTATTTTAAGTTAAAATATATTATATGCAAAAAAATATATATTTAGATTACGCAGCTACAACACCAATAGACCCAAGAATAAAACCAAAAATTTGTTCATTATTAACCAAAAATTTCGGTAATTCAGCCTCAATCCATTCTTGCGGTCAGAAAGCAAAACTAGATCTAAAAAAAGCAAGAAAAGAAATTGCTGGGTTTTTAAATTGCCAAGAAAAAGAAATAATTTTCACTGGATCTGCAACTGAAAGTAACAACATGGCACTTAAAGGAATCGCGTATGCCAATTTAGATAAAGGTAACCATATAATTATTTCTAATATTGAACATCCTTGTATTATGAATACGAAAAAATGGTTAGAAACTCAAGGCTTTTCAGTTTCTTTTTTAGAAGTTGACAGTCAAGGTTTTGTAAATCCAAAAGATCTAGAGAATTTAATTCAGGCAAATACAATTTTGGTTTCAGTAATGCATGTTAATAATGAAACAGGAGCTATCCAGCCAATTGAAGAAATTGGTAAAATTTGTAAAAAATATAAAATCTATTTTCATACTGATGCTACTCAAAGTTTTGGTAAAATTAATATTAATCTTAAAAAAACAAATATTGATTTATTAACTGCAAGCTCCCATAAAATTTATGGTCCAAAAGGCGCTGGTTTGCTTTATGTTAAAAAAGGTGTAAAAATTGAACCTTTACTCCACGGAGGTGAACAAGAATTTGGTTTAAGATCTGGCACGATAAATACATTCGCAATTGTAGGTTTTTCCGAAAGTGTAAAAATCTTAAAAAAAGAAATGAAAATAGATTTTGAAAAAGCTAAAAAAATTCGTCAGAAAATATCGGAAAAATTAAAAAAAATTCCAAATACTACAATAATTAGTCCAGAAAATTCTATTCCGAATATTTTAAATGTTAGTTTTAATAATATTGAGGGTGAATCAGTTTTAATGCTACTTGATCAAGAAGGAATTTGCGTTTCAACAGGTTCTGCTTGTTCTTCAAAAGATTTAACTCAAAGTCATGTTCTTAGAGCAATGAAAATTAATCCTCAAGTTGCTCAAGGATCAATTAGAGTTAGTTGGGGCAGATTTACATCAGAAAAAGACATCAATCAATTTTTAGACGTTCTTCCTAAAATTGTTAAAAAATTAAGGAGTTATTCACCACTAAAATGAAATATAATAAAAAAGTTTTGCAACATTTTCAAAAACCACACAATTACGGAAAGATAAAAAATGCTGATGGGATTGGCAAAGTCGGTAATATTGTTTGTGGCGATGTGATGTATTTATATATTAAAATATCCAAAAATTCTTCTGGTCAAGACATTATTAAAGATATTAAATTTGAAACTTTTGGTTGTACTGCTGCTATTGCGACAAGTAGCATGATTACAGATTTAGCTAAAGGAAAAACAATTGACCAGTCACTAAAAATGAAAGGTTCTGATATCGTTAAAAAACTAGGGGGTTTGCCACCTATTAAAGTTCATTGTTCAGTGCTTGCATATGATGCACTTGTTGAGGCAATCTACAATTATTTAGAAAAAAATAAAAAAGAAATTCCAGAAAAATTAAAAGTAAAGCATCAAAAATTACAAAAAGAAAAACAAATAATAGAAGAAAAATATCAAGATTGGACAGATAGCCAAAAAAATATATTAGATAAAAATGGAAAAAATAACTGCTAAAACAAAGCTTGCAACAATTATTCAAGATGAAAAAAAATTAGAAATATTACAAAAATATAATTTTCCTTGTCTTGGTTGCCCAATGTTTCAAATGGAAGCTGAAATTTTGACAATCGGCGATGTTTGTAAAAATTATTCAATTAATCAAGAAAAGTTATTGGAAGAGTTAAACAAAAATAAGGAAGATTAATTCCTTGCAAGAAACGCAAACCGTAAAATTAAGATCTAATATAATAAAGGAGGAAGATGACAAAAAGATTAGAAACATATCGCTGCAATATTTGTGGAAACATTACAGTTGTTTTTAATTCTGGAAATGGTCAGCTTATTTGTTGTGGTCAACCAATGGAAAAATTAGTTGCTAAAACAAAAGAAGAAGGTTATGAAAAGCATTTGCCAGTTATTGAAGAAAAAGGGGAAGAAACTTTAATAAAAATCGGTTCTAATCCCCACCCAATGGGAAAAGA
>CAYUUY010000031.1:0-9741 GCA_964448035.1 uncultured Candidatus Saccharibacteria bacterium | reverse complement strand
CTTAAAACTCAAATAAAATCAAGAGAAAAATGAACTATTATAAAATTCTATTTTTTATATCATCTCTAGTCCGATAGGCTTTTTCAGCATCTTTTAAAATATTTGTATCAACTTCTTGAATAAACATTTTTTCTTCTTCGTCCAGTTTTTGCAAAACGCCTTTTATCGGAACTGTTATTTGAGATTGTCCTATTGCTTCATCTTGCTTGCTGCCAGAAGTTACTAAATTACCAACAGCATTCGAATATACAAAAATTATATTATTCTCTATTGCTCTAGCTTTACATAAAGCATTTACGTGGTCTTTTTCCGCATTCGGATTGTTCTTTTTGTAAGGTTCAAAATTTTTTTCTTTATACCATAAACTTGGACAAAATATAATATTTGCTCCTTTTTTAATCATTCTCCTAAATATTTCTGGAAAAATTAAATCCCAACAAATCACTAATCCAACTTTTCCGAACTTAGTGTTAAAAACAGCGATTTTATTTCCTGGAACAATTCTTTTTCTTTCGGTTAGCCAAAGGTTTATTTTCTGATACTTTCCTTTTATTTTTCCTGCAGAATCAATATAATAGCAAGTGTTAAAATTTCCAATGTTATTTTTTTCAATTATTGAACCAGCAATAATATCAATTTTATATTTTTTTGCTAATGCTTGAAAAATTTTTCTGTACTTTCCATCAACGTCTGCTAATTTCACAATCTCATTATCATTAAGCCCTCCACTTAAAAAATCTTCAGGAAAAATAATAATATCTGCTTTTGAAGAAGCTTGTTTAATAAAATTTTCCATTTTTTGAAGATTTTTTTCTGGTTGATATTGATTGATTTTGAATTGGACAACTGCTATTTTAAATTTCATATTTATTTTTTAGCTCTTAATTTAGTTGCAATATCTCTAATTAAATTTCCTTTTTTGTCTATTTTTGCAATTCCAGAAAGAACAATTTCCTTTGCTTGTTCGATCTTTAGACCAAATGATTTTTGATATTTTTCAATTAATTTTTGATGGCGAGAAGATCTTTTTGCGGTTTCTTGCTCAGCAGCCCGAGTATCAAAAACTTCGATTCCAGCTTCAGAAAAATAATCTTTTGCTCTTTTCAAGTGAAAACCTGAGCTCAAAAGTAAAACATTTTTGATTCCATTTTCTTTCATAATTCTAACTGAATTATTAACATTCGAGTTTGTATCTATTGCTTCTTCTAATAAAATAACTGAACTTTCTGGAATTTCTGGATATTTAGCCTTTATATATTTCCAAGTTTCACTAGCAAGCGATGGGTTTTCTTCTCCCCAAAATCTTCCTCCAGTAATAATCAACTTTGGCACTTCGCCGCGAGAGAGAATCTCGCCAGCTGCCAAGGCGCGAATTTTTCCAGCTAAATCAAGTTGCGGCAAGCCGGATTCGGAAGAAAATGTTGGATTTTTGTTATCTTTAAAACCAGAGGTTAAAAGAATCACGGCATCAAAAGTGGGTTCTTGATTTTCAAATTCTGGAGAAAATTCTGGTTTAAAATTTTCTGGTTGTAATGAAAATTTTTCTGGCATAATTATTTTATTTAATAAAATCGGAAGCGAGAGGATTCGAACCTCTGATGCGATTTCTCGCATACTCGCTTTCCAAGCGAGCCCATTCGGCCACTCTGGCACGCTTCCTAGTGTTTTAATTTTATCATTTTTAAGGCTAGAAATAAAGATCTGTTACCATACTGCCACTCCGGGAGTGGAAGTATCGGTTTTTAAAGAAAAAGCTCGGGTTATTGCTATTATAGAGCAAATATTCCGAGCGTTATGATGCGCAAAAAAAATACCAGTAAGATTAGCAACTATTATAGATAGCTACACGTCATTGGATAGAATTACTTCAAGTTCAGGATCAGTTTCGCGGGAGGCAAAAATTGGAACAAGAACCTCTTTGCCATCAATTCGAATCGTAATTACTTTGTATTCGTGTGTTAGATTATACCGATTATTACACACAGAGCACAGGAACAAAACCCTTACTTGTTTGTAATCAGAATCAACTGGTATTGCACGAGCTTGAGGAGGGTTTATAAAGAAAGCTGATCCTGCCCGACTATGGCTGCATTCTTTACATACACTTTGTCGTGCTGCCCATTCTGATAAGTGTTTAGCCGCTCGAGCCCAATCTTCGATAGAGATAATTGTACCATGATTACAATATTCAATTACTCCATTTTCATCACGCACAATTTTCATCGGACTCTCATCTTCAGGGATATGAATACCTAGGTTATCATTTGCCACAATTTTCCTCCCCCTTCGTATTCTGTATTCTTTTTTGCACACAAATAATATCACAAAAGATTTCTAAAATCAATAAACCGGGCGGTGAAAAATGGCAAAAACTTGCCAAACCGCCCGGTAATAAACCTGACACAAACCTTGATATTTATTTAAGAAATATTTGAATTTAGTCATTAATTCCAAGAATCTCCAATGCTTTATCGGCTAAAATACCGATAGCTGTTTTCTCAACTGCTTTTTTCTTGGCGTATTTTTCTGCTTTTTTACGATCAGTTCCATAAGTTAAACGAACTCTATCTTTTCCATCAACATTAATTGTGTGAATTTCCTCTGATCCTGACTCAGTGGAAACATAAAGAATATGTTCTGGGTTAATGATTGAAAATTCTTGACTTTGGCCTTTCGAGGTAATTTGCTTCAGCTTTGAGAAAGTGCATTTAGTGCATTTCTCGCCATTAGCTTCTGCAACCAAAGTTCCTTGCCATATTTGCCAAGATCCTGATCTATTCGAAGCAAATACCATTTGTTCTGGCTCGTTTGGCCGAAACCCGTTATTATGAAGAAAAAACGGCGCAGAATATTCAAAGTTATCACTTATAACTGAAACAATATAATCATATTTACGTGAAATAAAACGGATTTTAGCCCCATTACCGCCGAGTGTAAAAGTCCAGATTTCCGGACTTCCCACAAATTCTTGCCATTCGTAAGTGGCTAGAATTTCTTGAATTGGACGCGCTTTTGCTCCTGGTTTAATCCCCAAGATATTATTGTTTTGGAAAACCGCGATTACAGGATGCTTTTCATTAACCGCAATCAAATCGATTTTTCCTTCAAAAAGAATTTCTTGAGTATCAAGTAGCTTTAGTTGGTCTGGCTGATTTTGAGTTCTAATAACTGCTACTAAATGATCGCGCCAAGTAGCAAGCTCAATGATTTTCCTGGAAATTGGTGTTTTTGCCTCTAATCGCGCGTCTGTGCCATCAAGCTCGCATGACCAAAGTTCGATTCTATCTACAAGCTCAGAAACATAATAAACCCGTGACCGATACCAACAAGGACATATATTTCGAACAAAAGGTTTTACTTCTTTTGATCCAGCCAAATGCGATTTAATAAAATCGATTGGGCTATATCTGTTTGGCGCATAGCCGTCTTTGCCAGAGTAACCTCTTCCAGCAACTGAGGATTCTGTCATTTGACCATTCCAATTTTTGATCTCAAAATGAAGGTGCGGACGCCAAGGATCAACTTTTGCAATTTCAGCTACTTTATCTCCGCGTTGAATCAAATCTCCAGCCTTAACCAAGCATTTCACGTGCGCATATTGGGAAAAAACTGTCAGTTTTTCAGCAGGAAGCCAGTGTTTAGCAACAACCACCCCGCCCCATTTTGCGCAAACCTCAGAGTAAATGACCAATCCGCTAGCACAAGCAAATACTGATTCTCCTTCTGCGGCGCGATAATCATCACCCAAATGCCCAGTTCCACCTTCCCATGTTTCACCCAGTCCCTGGTTCAAATGCGTACCTTTGTTCCATTCACCAGTTGGAAACTGAAATCCTTCTGACCAATGGCTTCGAGGCACTTCACTTTTCGCAAGTTCTTGCCAATCTGCCCAAACAAAAGACGAGAATAAACAACACAAAATTACGAAAAACAATTTTGCGCCATGCAAGAAACTCACCTCCAGTTTTTTGTTTTTTTGTGTCAGATGTTAAGGTACAAATATCAAATGCGCAAAATATTTCGCGCTGATAAAATTAAATTTCTAAATCTTTTTCCAAATGCAGTTTTTTTTCAACAGAAGCAATTATTTTTTTAGTTTTAAAAACCGCATCAGAACTTACAGAAACCGAAGTTGCACCAAAATGAACAAATAGTTCAGCAATTTCTGGATAAATTGAAACTGCTTGACCACAAATCGAAACTGATTTGTGATATTTTTTACAAGCCTTGATAATTCTTTTCATGCACCAAACAACAGCCTCGTTTCGTTCATCAAATTCTTGAGCTAATTTACTATTGTCGCGGTCAATTCCTAAAATAAGTTGAGTTAAATCATTTGAACCAATAGATACACCGTCAATATCTAGTTCTAAAAATTTTTCTATTAGAATTGCTGTTGAAGGCACCTCTGCCATCATCCAAATTTTAAAATTTTTGCCATAATGAATTTTAGAATCTTTAATAATTTTAATTACTTTTTTCATTTCATCAACAGTTCTAATATATGGAATCATTAACCAAAGATTTTTATATCCTTGATCTCGAATTTTTTGAAGAGCTTTCAATTCTAGTTCAAAAACTTTAGTGTCGTCTAAATATCTAGCTGCACCTCGATAGCCAATCATTGGATTTGCTTCTTCTGGCTCAAATTCTTTACCACCTTTTAAATTGCGGTATTCATTTGTTTTAAAATCAGTTGCTCTGTAAATAACAGGGCGCGGATTAAAACTAGAAACAATTTTTAAAATTCCTTGAGAAAGCTGATTAATAAATTCTTTTTGTTTTTTTTGTTTGATTAAAACTTTAGGATGAATTCCAATTCCTGCGATTATAAACTCTGCACGTAAAAGCCCAACTCCATCAACTGGTAATTTAGCATATTCTTTGGCTAATTCCGGCTCCCCGAGATTAAGATAAACTTTTGTTGCTGTTTTAGGAAAAGTTCCAAAATTTTTTGATTTTTCAATTAATTCTCTTGAATTAAAATAAGTGTCAGCTTTTATTTCGCCATCATAAATTTTTCCAGTAGTTCCGTTAACTGTAATTCTTTGCCCATTTTCTAAAATTTGGGTTGCGTTCCCAGTACCAACAACGCAAGGAATTCCAAGCTCGCGGGAAATTAAAGCGGCGTGTGAAGTCCGACCTCCGGTATCAGTTACAATTGCTTTAGCGTTTTGCATTGCCGATACAAACTCAGGGCTGGTGGTTTCGGCAACTAAGATATCACCTTTTTTAATATTTGATATTTCACTAATTTTTTCAATTTTTTTAACTATTCCAGAAACTATCCCAAGACTAGCGGAAAAACCATCAAGAATTGGCTTTTGTTCGCTAAAATCTTCATCTTCTAAATTTTCTATTTTTGGATTAATTTTATACAAATTTTTAATACCAGTAATAGGGTCTGCTTGAATAATATAAATCCTGTTTTTTTCAATCGCCCATTCAATGTTCTGTGGAAAATTATAATAATCTTCAATTTCTTTACCCAAATCTGATAATTTTAAAATTTGACAATCTGCTAATTTTTGTTTTTTTCCAATTTTGTCTGGCAATTTTTGATGAATATTTTGACCAATATCATTTTTAATTATTTGCCAATTTTGATCTTCAATTTTTTTATTAATAATCTTATTTTCTGATTTTGAAATTTCATAATGATCTGGGTTAATTGACCCAGAAACAATTGCTTCGCCCAAACCATAGCCAGCTTCAATAACAATTTTATTTTGGTCACCAACAACTGGATCCGCAGTAAACATTACTCCTGAAATCTCAGCTTGCACCATTTTTTGGATAAGAACAGCAATTTTGATTTCTGAATGTTTGAAATTATTTTGAATCCTATAAAAAATTGCGCGCGGTTCAAATAATGAAGCAAAACAGTTTTTGATTGCTTTAAGCAATTTTTCTTTTTGTGAAATATTTAAATATGTTACTTGCTGACCTGCAAAAGAAACATTTTTTATTTTTTCGTTTGCAGCCGAAGCCCTAACAGCCACAAAAATATTTTTACCATTTGCAAGCTCTTCATAATTTTTGATAATTTGATTTTCAAGCTCAAAAGGAATTTTCGAGCTTATAAGCAATTTTTTGATTTTATAAGAAATTTGGTTTAATTCTTTGCTATTTTCTGTGTTTAGATATCTAAGTTCATTTTTAATAATATTTGCGACTCCGGATTTTTTAATAAAATAGTCATGAGCATAAGAAGTTATACAAAAACCATCTGGAACAGAAAAACCAGCATTTATCATTTCGCCTAAATTATCAGCTTTATTACCAACTATATTAGCATTTTCTTTGGTTATTTCTTCGAACCAAAGAATTAATGGTTTTGTCATTTAAAATGATTAGCTGATTTATTCGCTATTTTCTAAATCTGGTTCACAAATTTGCATGCCAAAACTTCCTCTAGGAATATCATTTTTCTCAAGAGTTATACTGTTTATGCAATCGTCTTCTAGCATCGTTCTTTCTATTAGCTTCCATTCCTTTTCAACATATTTTCCAAGATGATATGACGAAATTCCAAGCTCTTTAGAGCCGATCCCGCAATAGACAAAACGGCTATTTTCATCATTCTCAAGATATCGCCAGCTAACTAAATCGACTGTATCTTGTCCTCCTTTTGCTTCGGCTTCACAGAATGCTTTTGCACCTTCAACAGTACCATCGGAAATTGTTGTTGAATCCGATGATTCTGCATCGGCTGATGTTTCTTCGCCTTTTAATTCATCAACTTGAGATTGTAAACCATCAACGTCTGACTCATAAACATCACTAATTGCTGCCAAAGCAATACCAAAAAGCGCCATGCAAAAAAGCGCTGTAATCATTACTGATCTAAAAATTGTTGTGTTTTTGTCTTTCATTTTTCTCCTTATAAAATTATTACCAATTTTCAGCAATTTTGCCTATTAAAAACAATGGCTTTTCTTTTCCTGAAGAAGCATTAAAAATTCCGGAAACCATCCATAATATTAAAATTACATTTATTCCCCAAACTATCCAAGTTCCAAAAGATAAATAATAAACAAGAAGCCACCAAACAAACATCCAAACAGTCATAATAATAGAGAGCAACAATCCTTGCCTTGCATGATATTTTACATAACTCGGTAATCCTTCAGTTAAAAAGGGAACAAGTGAAAAAAGCCATAAATAAGAAATTACAGCAAGAAGTTTGTCTCTACTTTCTTCTGATTCTTTTGGATTTTCTTTAATTAGTTCCTGTTCGTCAAATTCAGATTGAACATCAATCGCTGCGTCTGGAGCTGCGATTTTACCTTGAAGTTTATTTTCAATGATTTTTTGATCTTTTTTATCTATTGCTAAATCATTTTTTTTAGGAGCAAACTCTCGGTAAAGAGAAGGCTTAGCATATTCTGATGCATTTTTTGTTTCTTTTTCAGTTTTCACTAACCCTCCTTTTTTCAGCTATTTGCTAAATCTAAAAGATTGAATTATTTCTGCCATAATTTGATAATTTTCATCTGAGCTTAAATCTGATTTGTCGGCGCTTGTCGCTGATAAAGTTACGTAAGTATTGTCTTGCCCAACAATTAAAGCCAAAACAGGCGCAGAAGAATCTGTTGCCTTTACTTCGCAAGCTATTGCCTTATCATCGCCAAGAGTTATTTCTTCTTTTCCTGAATACTTTTCTGAATCTGAATATTTATTTTCAAAATATTTCTCAAGGGTTGTATCTTCTTGAGTTTCGAAAATAAGTGAGATATGAGTATTTTCAGTGTTTAAAATGTCTTGAATCCCCATTTCTTCTTGATCTGAAATTATTAAAGCTGGCGCATTTGACGACATTCCTGACGCAGGCTTTGTTTCGTTTTCTTCTAAATAATAATTACTCGGGTATTTAATTGAATAACCCCAAGTTTCACTAGTATAAGTTTTCCAATCCGAAGTATCGATTGCTGAACTTGACGAGTTCTCAGAATCTGCGGTTTTTAATTTATTAATTTCAGCTTGCAAATCATCAATATCTGTTTGATACTTGTCATAAACAAGTCTAAAACCAATGCCAGCTCCAGCTAAAGAAACCAACAATGTAACTAAAATGGCTGTAATTACAGCACTCCTGGTAGATGTCATTACCCTCCTCTTTATGAGAATTATATTTATGTTTTTATTATATCATTTAAAACTTCTGACACAATATCCCAAGAAAACCCTTTTCTACTTAAATATCCAGCTAATTTTTGTTTTTTTTGATATTTATCCCTTGCATTAATCTGCTTAATTTTATTTTCTGCTAAATTTTTTGCCATTTCAAGTTCTAAATCAGAATTTGGCAAAACTTTTTTTATTTGATCTTGGCTAATTCCTTTTTGCTTTAGTTCTTGAGCAATCAAATAATTTCCTCTGGGTTTAAAAGTAGTTCTTTCTTCTACCCACCACACGGCAAATTTTTGGTCATCAACAATTTTGTTTTGTCTTAAGTTTGCGATTATTTCTTCAATCTCTTGATCTTTAAAATTTTTTTGAATTAATTTGTCTCTTATTTCTTTTTCGCTTCTTGGTCTAAGTTCTAAAAATCTTTTAAGACTATACTTTTTCATTTTCTTTTTCAGCCAAAACTTTCTTTTTTATTTCTTCAAAAATTTGAGGATGATCTTTTAAATATTGTTTAGTAGCTTCGCGCCCTTGACCTAATTTTTCTTCTTTGTACTGAAACCAAGACCCTGCTTTGCTAACAACGCCATATTTTACAGCCATATCAACAAGCTCGCCTTCTTTTGAAATTCCTTGTGAATACATAATATCAAACTCTGCAATTCGAAAAGGTGGGGCAACTTTGTTTTTTACCACTTTTACTCTAGTTAAATTACCAATGATTTGCTCACCATCTTTTATTTGCTGAAGTCGGCGAATATCAAGCCGAACAGATGAATAAAACTTTAAAGAAACACCACCTGGAGTTGTTTCTGGGTTTCCAAACATTACTCCAATTTTCATTCTTAACTGGTTAATAAAAACAATTGCGGTTTTGGATTTATTGGTAGCACCTGCAATTTTTCGTAAAGCCTGCGACATCAATCTTGCCTGCAACCCAATTTGAGTATCTCCCATTTGACCTTCAATTTCATTTTTTGGCACAAGGGCTGCTACTGAATCAATTACAATAATATCAACTGCATTGGAACGAACTAAAGTCTCTGCAATCTCAAGCGCTTGCTCTCCTGTGTCTGGTTGAGAAATCAATAAATCGTCTAAATTAACGCCAATATTTTTTGCGTATTCTGGATCAAAAGCATGCTCAGCATCAATAAAAGCAGCTAAACCACCAGTTTTTTGAGCTTCGGCAATTACATGAAGCGCTAAAGTAGTTTTTCCAGAAGATTCTGGACCAAAAATTTCAGTAATTCTGCCGCGAGGAATTCCGCCAACTCCAAGCGCGATGTCAAGAGAAAGCGAGCCTGTTGGAATTACACCAACTTTAATCCCCCTTCTTTCAGAAAAACGCATTAAAGCGCCTTTTCCAAATTGTTTTTCAATTTGATCAATTGCCAGCTTTACAGCTTGTTTTTTTTGATTTTGTTCTTTTTCTATTTTTTTAGCCATTTTCTCTCCTTTATCTCCCTTTGAATTTTATATATTAAAATTATTTTAACACAATAAATACAATTATTCGAACTTACATAATTTATTTGATTTATAGAATAATTTAATTTTAATTAACTCATTGTGGCGAAAAACGAGGCTATTTGGGGAACGTCCCCAAAA
>CAYUUY010000030.1:0-9937 GCA_964448035.1 uncultured Candidatus Saccharibacteria bacterium | reverse complement strand
GTAATGCAAAGCGCGGTTACTTACGCATACAATAAAGGTTGCGTAATGGTTGGTGCTGCTGGTAATGACGGTGCAAGCGAAACCGTGCTTTATCCGGGTAGGTATTCTGAAGTTATTGGTGTTGGTTCTGTTGATTCTTCATATCGAATTTCCAGTTTTACAAATCGCGGAAGTACAGGCTTGGATTTGTACGCTCCTGGTCAAGGGATTTATACTACTAAACTAGGTTCAACTTATGGTTCAGTCTCCGGCACTTCGATTGCTGCCCCGCTTGTTTCTGGGGCTGCTTCTTTGCTTAAAACAATTCAACCCGATTTAACCCCAATTCAAGTTAAGGCTAAACTTAAAAAACTAATTTTCCCTATTTCTGGAACTAGCGCAGGTAGTACTAATATTTTTAAAATTTTAAAAGTAAAAATATATAAATCTCCAGATTCGGGTTATTATTATTTGATTGATGAAACAAATAGCTATCGAATTACCCTAAATTCTTCATTCTGGGACAGGTATAATTGGTGTCCTTCTTATGCTGAAAATGTGACCATTGATAAATTTACTGGGATCACGAACCAAGGTTGGTTAAATGGGTGGATAAAAAGCCCAACCAGTAATTATTCATATTATGTTGATTTAGGATTAAAATATCCATTTATCAATAATTATTTATTTCGTTCAAAATGGGGAATTGCAAGTTCAGATATTACTACTATGTCTAGCGATGTTTTAACAATGTTAACCACTACTCATTCATTGTCTGATTTAGTAAGAGCATCTGGTGGTAACCAGGTTTATTTTGTAGATTATTTAGGCTCAAAATACAAAGTCCCAGCAACCAGTAGCTTTTATCGCGATTGGGGATTTACTGGTAAATTTGTTTCAACTGTTTCTGCGAATCAACTTACTTCGACGCCAAATAGAGGTTATTTGGGCAGGTCTGTTTCTGGATCACAACATTATTATAAATGCAGAATGATTTCTGGAAAATGTAATTGGAATGTGCCAAACTATTATTCGATAATTACAATTAGCCAAGCTCAATTTGATAGTCTTCCAAAATGGTAAAAACAGCTTAAAAATGATATAATTGGAATATGCAAAATTTACCTGCTAGAACTTATAAGCAGCAAATTTTTTCTAATACTTTAATTCAGACAATCGCTAAGGTTGTTTCAATTTTTGTTGGCATTGGTTCAGCAATGATTTTGACTCGCTATCTTGGCCCTGCTGGTTATGGTGAATACAATACAGTGATTGTTTTTGTTTTTATATTTTCTATTATTTCTGATCTTGGCGTGTACCAAATTTTGCTTCGAGAGCTTTCTCAAAAAGAAGATGAACGCGAAAAAATTTTAGGCAATATTTATTTTTGGAGAATAATATCTTCTTTTTCAATTTTTTTCTTGGCAGCAATAATCGGTTTTTGCTTTCCTTATGGTCAAATAGTAAAATATGCAATCGTTATTGAGGCTGCGCGTAGTTTTGTTTATGCTATTAGAACTTTTTATGTCACGGATTTTAAATTAAAATTACGAATGGATATTGCTTCCTATGGCGAAATTTTAAACCGAATTTCCTTTATTCTCCTGCTTTTTGTTGTATTCTATTATAATTTAAATTTTGTAACAATTTTTATTTTTATTTTTTTGGCAACAGTTATTGATTATTTATGGGTAGCTTTTTACTTTCGGAAAATTTCAGACAAAATTAAACCAAGATTTGACTCTCAATATCTTAAATTATTTTTAAAGGAATCATTACCAGTTGGTGTTAGCGTTTTTTTAGGAATGCTTCATTTTAAAGGCGATACTTTGCTTCTTTCAATTTTAAAATCTCCAGAAGATGTTGGGATTTATAGCGTTGGATATCGAATACTTGAAAATGTAGTAATGTTGCCAGGATTATTTCTGGCTATTATTTTCCCAAAACTTTCTCAATTAGCAATAAATAGGAAAAAAGATTTAGCCATTTTTTTTAATAAAACAGTAAAAATATTAATAATTGCTGTTTTGCCAATAAGTTTATTTTTGATTGTTCTTGCTCCTTGGATTGTAACTTTGATCGCTGGTCCAGAATATTCTGCTGCGATTTGGATCACCAGAATATTATCATTAGCTGTAATTGCAATTTTTTTATCAGCGCCATACATACAACTTTTAATTGCTGCGCGAAAACAAAATATTTTAGCCTGGATTTCACTTGTTACAGTAATTGTTAATTTAGGGTTAAATCTGATTTTTATTCCTAAATATTCTTATCAAGGAGCAGCGGTAATTACTTTGCTTACAGAAATTTTGCTTGCAATTTTAGTAATTATAGCATCACAAAAATTGACTAATTATAAAATACGCTGGTCAAATCTTTTGATTATATTTCCTCTTTTTCTTGATTTATTTTTGCTCTGGATATTTACAAAATTGGTTGATTTAAATATTTTTACTCAGCAATTAATATTTATCCAGCTTTTGGAAATAATATTTTTAATTTTACTTTTTGGCCTGACACACGTTGTTTTTTCTATTAAATTTAAAATTATTCCACTTGAATGGGTTTATGAAATTTTAGGAAAGGGTGAAAATGAAGCCTAAGGTTTCAATTGTTATTCCAGCTTACAATGCTGAAAATACGCTTTCAGAAACAATTGAAAGTGTTCTTCAACAAACATTTACAAATTACGAACTAATTATTGTTAACGATGGTTCTGAAGATTCAACTGAAAAAATAGCCAAGAAATATTCTCGAAAAAACAAGCAGGTAAAAGTTATCAGTCAAAAAAATCAAGGTCCAGCAGCTGCTAGAAATAACGGATTTAAAAATTCAAATGGAAAATATTTAATTTGGGTTGATGCTGATGATTTATGGTTGCCTTCGCGTTTAAAGGTTTTAGTTAGTTTTTTAGATAAGAACCAAACCTATGATTTAGCTACAACAGATGCTTATTTATGGTATCCGCCAGAAAAACCAAAGCAAAAATATTATAGTAATATTAAGAATACAAATAAACTCGATTTCCAAAATCTTTTAAAAACAAATTTTGTATTTACTTCAACTTTAATGCGAAAAATAGTATTTGAAAAAACCAAAGGATTAGACCCAGATCGCAAATTAATTAGTGTTGAAGACTATGAGTTTTGGCTTCGAGTTCTTTATGATCAATTCAGAATTAAAATCATTAAAAAACCTTTGGTTTGGTACCGTCAAAGTTCAACTAGTTTATCAGCTCAAGCTTTAAAACAAAATTTAGCGCTTTATCATTTATTTACAAAAATTGAACGGAAACTTAAATTGTCTCCTTTTGATCAAGAAACTATAAATTTACGAAAACAAAAAATTGCCAGCTTTATCGCTCAAGAATTAGCAAATCAAGGTAAATATTCAGAATCCATTATTTATTATTCTAAAAACCCGAGCTTGTGGTCAAAAACATCAAAATATTTAATCAAAAACAAATTTTTCAATTGCTGGAAAGCATTAAACATTATTAAAAAGTCAGTTTCAAGAATAAAAAGATGAAAAAACAAAAAATTATTCATATTATTGATACTTTGGAGCTAGGAGGGGTTCAGAATTTATTGATTTCTTTAATTTCTGCTCTAAAAAAAGATTTTGATTTTGAAATTATTGGTTTTGATATTGAAGATGCTAAAAATGAATTTTTAACAGCTGGCGCAAAAAAAGTTACAGTTTTAGAAATATCACCTTTTAAAACTGGGTTTAAATACCCGCAAAATATTTTTAAAATCAATCGCAAATTATTAAAAATTTTACAAGAATCAAAGCCGAATATTGTTCAAACTCATTTAATTGGTGCTGATATTTGGGGTAGATTAGCGGCAATTAAGGCAAGAGTGCCAAAAATTATTCAAACAGTTCATTCAGCAGAAAAATTTCGCAATAATTTTTTTTCAGCCAAAGGTTTAAAAACTTTATTTTTTGATAAATATTTAGAAAAAAAGACTTTTAAAATTATTGCAGTCAGTAAAGAAATTAAAAATCTTTTGATTAATCAAGGAATCCCAGACTCAAAAATAAAAGTTATTTATCCGCCGATTGATACGCTGAAATTCGCGCCAAATACGAGCATCCGAAAAAAAACACGTTCTGAGCTTAAAGTTAAAAATAATTATATTGTTGGTTCTGTTGGTAGGCTTTCAAAGCTAAAAGCTTATGATGTTTTAATTAAAAGCTTTCAAGAATTTTCTAAGATCGCTCCAGAATCAAAATTAATTATTATTGGTGATGGTGAAGAAAAAACAAATTTATTAAAGTATATTAAGGGCAACAATCTTGAAAAACAAGTTAAGCTTTTAGGCTGGAGAAATGATATTGACAAATTAATAAATGTTTTTGATCAGTTTGTTTTAACTTCGCGGCTCGAAGGAATGCCGCTTGTGGTTAGTGAAGCAGCTGCAAATGCTAAACCAATTATTTCAACAAATGCTGGTGGAGTGAAAGAATTGATTCAAAATAATAAGACTGGTTTTGTTGTTGAAATTGATAATCAAAAAGCGCTAATTGAAAAAATGAAATATTTATACCAAAACCCAAAAATCAGTAAGCAAATAGCAAAAAATGCCAGAAATGCTTCAAAAATGCAAGATATTTCAAAAATTGCTTTAGAATACAAAAAAATATATAATCACAAGCATGAATAAAGCATCTGTAGTAATTGCAACTCTTAACCGTCAAAAAGTTTTAATTAGAGCTTTAAAAGCTCTTTTAAAACAAAAAGAAAATATTTTAGAAATTATTATTGTTGATCAAACAGAAAAATATCCAAAGTTTTTGAAAAATTTTGTCAATCGCGAGCCATTAATCAAATATTTTCATTACAATATTAAAAATTTACCAAGCGCTAGAAATTATGGTTGGCAAAAAGCATTAGCAGAAATTATTATTTTTATTGATGATGATTCTATTGTATTACCTAACCATATTAAAAATCATCTTAAAAACTTTCAGAATCCAATTGTAGGTGGGGTTACTGGCAAAGAAGTATTGGAACTCGAACCGGAAAAACAAACCACTGGAAAAGGACAGGTAATTACAAAAACCGGCGATATTAGACCAAATACTTTGTCAATTACAAAAGGTTATGTTGATTCTGTTTGGGGCGCTAATATGTCATTTCGCAAAAAAGTTCTTGAACAAATAAACGGTTTTGATCCAGGCTATAAATATAATGCAATGCGCGAAGAAAGTGATGTTTCAATGCGCGCTAAAATTGCTGGTTATAAAATTATGTATGAACCTAGCGCCCGAGTAATTCATTTGGCAGCCTCAACCGGCGGTTGTCGTGATCAAAAAGGGCTTGATTGGTATTATTCTTTTTTCAGGAACGAAATTTATTTTTTTAAAAAATATTTTCCACCAAAATATCTTTTTAAATTTTATATGCGAAAACTAAGGCCAATTTTAGTAGCAATGTTTTTGCGCGGTAAAGCAAGCCCAAAAACATTGATTTTACCATATAAAGCTTTTAAAGAAGGAGCTTGTGCCTATGAGCAAGCCAAAGGTAAAATTGCTCCTTTAAAAATTGCAATCGATGCGCGTGAAGCTTATTCAAACAAAAAAGCTGGCAAAGGTAAATATAGTTATATGTTGATTAAAAATCTGATGAAATTAGATCGTAAAAATTTATATTTTTTATATACGAAAAAACCCATTCAAGAAAAATTGCCAGCAAATTTTGAAAACATTGTTATAAAATCAGCTGGTTTATTTTGGTTTTTTGCAGCAAAAAATAATATGAAAGGTCAAGGCGCTGATTTGATTTTTTCACCAACTTCTTATGTTTTTTCTTATTTTTGGCCTAAAATGACTATTCCTGTTATTCATGATTTAGCAATTTATCAAAGAAATTTTAAAAGTTTAGACAAAGCAAATTTGTTTGAAAAAATAATGGTTAAAAGAGTAGTTTTTAAAAGCAAAATTATTATTACAATCTCAAAAAGCACTAAAAAAGATCTTATCCAAACATTTGATTTGAAAAAAAGATCAAAAATTAAAATTATTTATCCTGGAGTTGAAGCCCAGAATTTAATTAAAGCAAAAAAAGAAGTTAAAAAGCTATTAAAAAAACATTATATTAAAAAACCATATATTTTATCAGTTGGTACAATTGAGCCGCGAAAAAATCATCTAAAGCTAATTCAGGCTTATGCTAAATTAAAACCAGAACTTCAAGCTAAATTCGACTTAGTGATTGTTGGCAAAAAAGGCTGGCATTATGAAAAAGTTTTTCAAATAATTAATAAGATGAAACTGAATAAAAAAATTCATTTTATTGATTATGCCTCAGATACAGAAGTGATTGGTTTATATTCGCAAGCTAAATTGTTTGCTTTTCCATCTTTATGGGAAGGTTTTGGAATCCCAGTTATCGAAGCTATGTCAGTAGGTTGTCCAGTAATTACGTCATTAAATTCTTCTTTGCCTGAAGCAGGCGGCAAAGCAGCAAAATACATTAACCCAAAAAAAGTTTTAGAAATTAAAAAAGCTATAGAATTAATGCTACAAAGTCAAAATCAAGAAAATATTGAAAAAGGATTTATTCAAGCTAAAAAATTTGATTGGGAAAAATCTTCTAGAAAATTATTAGAGATTTTTGATAATTCAATTAATAATAAATAAAATGATTTTTAATATTAAAAAAACAGATTGGTTAACACTTGGTTTTTTTCTAATATTCTTTTTAATTGGCTGGTTTTGTTTTCCATTTACAGGTCAGATTTCTTATTATCTTCTTGGGGTTATAGTTGTTGCTTTTATTTTAGGACTTAAATGGTCTAAAAACCTAGAATCAGCAATTGCGATTTTTGCTGCATCACTTTTTTTTGAAAGATTTCCGACGATTGAAGTGTCTGGGTTTAGCCTCAAAATCAGTTTTATCTTTGGAACAGCGCTAATTTTTGCTTGGTTTATAAATTGGTTTAAAAATCCCGACTTAAGAAATAATGCTTTTCAGCCAAAAATAATTTATTTTTCACTTTTCTTTTTTTGGATTGCTAATTTAATTTCACTAATGGTTAATCCTATTGAATTCCGCAGTATAATTGTATTTTTATTAATAACTTTCTGTATTGTTTTGTTTTTTGTAATTTCAACTTCCAAATCGAGTGAAGAAAAATTAGAATATCTTTCAAAACTTATTATTTACGGCAGTTTAATAATTTGTCTTTTTGCTTTTTGGCAATATTTTGCTGACTTAGCTAGTGTTTCAACACAATGGACAATTTTGAGAGATCATTATACAAAAGAAATTTTTGGTTTTCCAAGAGTCATGGGAACTTTTCTTGAACCTTTACTTTTTGCTAATTTTTTGATTTTGCCAACATTTTTGTTGTGGTCGTTATGGTTAAAAGAAAAATTTAATAATGCTTTTTTTGTAACTGCGCTTAGCATATTTTTAATTATTGTTTTTATTACTATTTCAAGAGGCGCCTATTTGGCTTTTGCAGCAGGTTTATTATTTTTTGCAATTTTCCTCAAAAAAGATTTTTTTCAAATCAAAAAATTATTAATCTCGTTGCTGGTAATTATTATTTCTTGTTCTGTTGGTTGGGCAATGATCCGTTTTGGTGGTGGTAGCTTTGGAGCAGGAAAATTTGTTGAACAAACTAGCGATTTAACCAAAAAGCCAGAAGATCAAGGCTTTTCAACCCAGCACAGATTAATGACTTTTCGAATTGCCAAACAAGCCTTTTCAGAAAATCCTTTGTTTGGAATTGGCCCTGGCAATTACGGAAAATATTATTCAGATAGAATTGAGCCTGAAATTCTTAAAAATCAAAGTCAAACAGTTGCTAATGAATACATTGAAATTTTAGCTGAAAATGGAATTTTTGGTTTGATTCCTTTTGCAATTTTTGTTTTTAGCTTAATTTATTTTGGAATTAAAAAAATAAAAGAGCAAAATAATTTCCGATTTTTGGCTGTTGGTTTATTGTCAATAATAATTGCTTTACTTGCTCAATATAATTTTTTCTCAAGCATTTACGTGATTTATATTTGGTTTGTTTTCGCCCTTTTGGTTTTACAAATAAAACAGACTGCTAACAATTGATTTTTAAAGCAAAAATTGAGATAATGGCAGCAATGGAAAAAACTGGGATAATTGCAAAAATTAAAGAATTAAAGACTTATGAAATTGCAAAAATTTTTATAATTTTCTTTTTTTTAATTATTTTAGGATTTTTAGCTTTTCAATATTTATTTCAAACTAATTTTCCAATTGGCCACGACGCGGGTCATCATGCAACAAATGCGATTCGTATCCAAGAATCAGGTTTTAGCTTAAACTCTTTTTCAAAAATTGCTTACCCTCTTCCTTTGGCAATATATTCTTTTGTCCAAGCAATAACAGGTTTAGAGTGGCCATTTCTTTTTATAATTGTGATTTGTTCATTTTTGTTTTTAGGATCAATAGCCTTATTGTGCTTTGCAAAATCGGTTACTAAATCTTGGGCAATAGGAATTGCAGCTGCTATTTTGTTTGTTACTTCTAAATGGACTGGAGACGCTTTAAGAATTGGGTTTTTAGCTGAAATTTGGGCATGGTTAATATTTTTAATAGCCTCTTATTTTTTAATAAATAAAAAGTTTTGGCCTTTAGTTATTTCGTTTTTAATCTTGTTAATCTCTCATCCGCTAGTGGCAGCTGTTTTTGTGCTTATTTCAATCATTTATTCAATTGCAATTTGGTTTTTTTCTAAAGATAAAGAATATAAAAAAATGTTATTAAAATTTTGGGCTGTTTTTACTTTAATAACTGCAGTTATTGCTTTATTATTTACTAATAAATTGGATTTTTTCTTGCATTATGCTGAAAATTCGTATTTAGAAGGCGCTCGTGACTTCAGGCAAATTATTTTTTCAGATAATAAAGCACGATCTTTAATTTACTTTATGGCATTATTTGGGCTTGGGATTTCTTTTAAAAAAATTAAAAATAATGGAATTTTATTTTTTTGGGTAATGCTTTTGGTTTCTGCTTTAATGATTCAGTCTTATTTGTGGGGAATAAATTTTATGGTTTTTCGTTTTTATCCATATTTTGAAATCGCCATCGCTTTTTTTGCTGGATATGCAATTAGCTTTTTGGTAAACAATATTTTTCAAAATTTTAAAAATAATTATTGGAATTTAATTTCAATAATTATGATAATAATTGTTACTTTGGTTTTAGCTTGGCCAAATATTAAAACAAATAAGGAAATTACTTCTTGGCAGCTTAATGACCAAAAAATATTAGCAACAATGCCAGTTCAAGATCGTGAAGTTTTAAAATGGGCAAAAAATAACTTACCAAAAGATTCAAAATTTATTGCTCAAGTTAAATGGGGAGCTTGGGTTAAGCCAATTGCAGGTTTTCCAACAATGGAATCTGATAAGCTTTTATCGCAGAAAGGACATTGGTCTACATATACATTATTAAGACAATATAGAATTAAATATATTTATCTTTCTTCTTTTAGAAAAAGAACAATTATTGATGCTTATCCGCAATTTTTTACCAAAATATATGAAAAAGAAAATGCAAGAATTTATAAAGTTAATAAAAGCTGGCGGATTTAGTTTTTTAGCAATTTTAATGATTTTGCTAATTATTTTTTTACCAAATATTTTTTTAAATATTTATTTTTTATTATTATTTTTATTTATCTTATTATTTTTGGTAATAATTGAGCTTAATAAAAAAGAAATAATAATTTTAATCGGACTGTTTGGGTATTTGATCCTTGTTTATTCTTTTTTAGCAAAAATATTGTTTAAATTATTCTCATCAATGCCAATATATTTTCATTTATTCTTGCCAATAATATGTATTTTTGTCTTATTAATACTAATAATTCATTTTGCTAAAAAAATTTTATGAAAATTATAATTTTTGCTCCATATTTTTATCCACACCAAGGAGGGGTTGAAAATTATTGTTTTT
>CAYUUY010000029.1:0-10089 GCA_964448035.1 uncultured Candidatus Saccharibacteria bacterium | reverse complement strand
CTTTGTCAAATTGCTAATTTGGAATTATCTGAGCCAGGAATTTGCGCTGGTTTAAAAAAAGAATTTGGAATTGAATTTTTTAGTAGATACGATCAAAGTTTGCTAATTAAACAATGGCAAAATAAAAACAAGCAAGTTCCTTATGGAATTGTAATATATCCAAAAACTGATTGGAATGGCGCATTTTATAGTGACGCCGACTTGTTGTCTTATCTTTCTGAAAGAATTGCTGTTCAAAGTAATCCTGAAAAAGAAACACAATTAAGAATTGTTGAAGCAAATGGTAAATTTGGAGTTGCTAAAAGATTGTTAAGGTTAGAGCAAAAATACGGAAAGCAAAACAAAATATCTTTTGCAATTATTGGCGGCCATGGGACACCAGAGAGTATTCAATTTGGTGAACCAAGGCAAGATATTGACCAAACCTTAATAGATGATTTTCGAGAAAATGAAGCTAAAGGAATATTTAAAAATGAAATGCAAGCAAAATATGAAATGGGAAGATACTATGCACATTCTTTTTATGTTTTTGATTTGTTCGGACAAGGCGCTTCTCGCCTTGGCGGTTTTTTTGTGAAAAATCCAACAATTATTTTACACTCATGCTCTACTGGTGCTACAGCAGGAATTGCCCAAGAAATGTCAGCAAAATATGGCGCAAAGCTAATCGCCCCAGATTGTCCTACACACATTACTGCAATTATTCCAATTAAAAAGCCTGATAGTACATTTGATTTTAAAGTTGAATTTTTTGACAAAGGAACAACCAAAGAATATGTTAAAGGAGAAAGACAATAGCAAAATTATAATAATTTAAATTGGAGTTAAAATGTTTTATTGGATTATTCTTATCGTAGCATTATTATTAATGAGTATTCGTCAGGTTAATCAGTACCAAAGAGGGGTTAAATTTCGATTGGGAAAATTCGTAGCAATTAAAAATCCCGGTTGGTGCTTGGTTCTGCCAATATTTGAATCAATGATAAAAGTTGATATTCGGGTTAAAGCAGTAGATGTCCCTAATCAAGAAGCGATTACTAAAGACAATATTTCAGTTGCAATTAATGCAGTAATTTATTATAAAGTAAAAGAGGCGGAAAAAGCGGTTTTAGAAGTTGAAGATTTCTTTTATGCGATTTCGCAATTAGCGCAAACAACAATGAGAAATATTGTTGGTTCTGTTGACTTAGACACTTTGCTTTCAGAAAGGGATAAAGTTTCTAACCAAATTAAAGAAATTGTTGATAATCTAACCGATCCTTGGGGAATTAAGGTTGATAATGTTGATTTAAAAGATGTTGTTTTGCCTCAAGAAATGAAAAGAGTTATTGCAAAGCAAGCTGAAGCAGAAAGAGAAAAAAGAGCAGTGATTACTAAAGCAGAAGGAGAAGTGATTGCCTCAAATAATATCTCAAAAGCAGCAAATACTTTATCTCAAGCGCCTGGCGCGCTTCATTTGCGTACTCTAAATACCCTAAATGATTTGTCGTCTGACCAATCTAATACAGTTGTTTTTGCAATTCCGCTTGAAATTTTAAGAGCTTTTGAAGGCGCTAATAAAAATTCTTTAGATAAATTAATTCAAAAATTTTCCAAAAAATAATTAGGAATAGGAAAAAAATGACAGAGTTAGGACCAAAACCTTTTTCACAAGAGGCAACAAAAGTAGCAAAAATTAGAAATCATTTAGAACTAGAAGATCGAGTTGCTTTGGAAAAAATAGTGAAAAAATCAGGTTATTTGAATGATCGGAAAAAAGAACAAGATCTTGAAAAATACAGAAGTGTTGCTCCAGAGGATTTAAGGAAAGAAGCAAGTTATCACGAAGAATCAATTGCGAAAATGTATTCTAGGGATTCTTTTAGCCAGTCTGTTTTAAAAATTGTGAACTATCATCGTAGCTTTTTTTTCGCTCTGCATTATTTAGCAGATTCAATTGAATATCACCCGCCACAAACTGAAGCCAGCGAAATTGTTTCAAAAGCAAGACAAATTTATTCTCAAGCTGAAGATGAATCTCAAAATTATGAAGAAGGATTACGAGAAAAATTAGTCCATAATCCATTTAAAATAGCTGACCATCCTTCTCGTGTATTAGGAGAATCAGAAAGAATCGGTGTTCGTTTGGGAGAAATAGTTGCTATTCATAAACAAATCGGTATTACTTACGAACCTGACAAATTGGCGAGTGCGGCTAGAAATCGCAAATCTGTTTTTCGAGAAAATCGGTATAAAGCACTGGATTTACATTTGCGAGCAGTAATTGAAAGCAATGACGAAAATTTAAAAGAAAAATTAGAGCAAATGTTTCAAAGATGTTCGGAAGATGCAAACCAGGCTCGAGACGAATTCGTAATTTTAAAGGCGGCAACTGATAATTTATAATAATAATTAGGAGAAAAAATGGCAAAAGAAGATTCAAGCAAAAATTGGAAAAAACAATTTAACAGTCAGAAAACCGGCGGTGGAATTTATTTTATGGGAATGATTGCTTCGGCGATTTACTTTATTCAACATACTGAAGGTTTTTGGTTGATTGTTTTAGCATTATTAAAAGCAATTGTTTGGCCAGTTTTTATTATTTATCGAGCCTTCGAGTTGATGGGAATGTAGTCAACGTTTTTTGGTTTATAAGCTTTAGAAAAATATTTTTGAGTTGAAAAAAGTATATTAGTTATTAGCAAGGGAATGAAATTAAATAGGCATTTTAAAATCATTGTTATAGTGTTTTCTTCGCTATTTTTTGTTTTCTTTGCTGGTTATATTTTATTACAAATTTGTGAAGAAAAGACAAAGACGCTAGATCAAAAACAAAATTCTCAGAACTTGGATGAAAATTTTAATTTAAACGTTGAAAAATCGCAGTATTTATATAATAATATTCGGTCAAACTCGACAAAATTTTATTCTTTCAGCGCGCTGTTAGATAAATACGATATTAAAGTTGGTTTTAAATATCCAGAAATATTAACTTATTCATCACAAAAAAAATGTCAGTTGAATAATTATACTGACGTAAAGTTCAGCTCAGTTACTATAAATAATAATGTTTCATTCAAAATTTATAAATTTAGTGATTGGTATAATAATTTAACAGTTCCAAAAGATGATTTGTTAATTCTTGGAAAAGTTGCAAGCAATCAACAAAAGCAAAAAATCAAAAATACAATAAAAAAAATTTACAACGAACAAAAGATTAGCAATATTAAAATTTTATCAGGCGATAATTTTTCTTATTATGATTTAATAGAAGATACTAATTATTGTGGAGATCAAGTTTTTTATGACCCAAATTATAGTTTAGAACCTTATTATATTGCTAGTAATAACAATAAATATCGTGGTTTCGCAATTTTGCAGATGAGAGCAGATCAAAGACGTAGTTTTTTCCCAAAACTTTATTATATTCTTTACAATCAAGAAAAAGATATCATTATTAATATCAAAGCAGAAATGTATGGTCCAGAAATTTATTATATAGATCATAAATTAAAATATCTAAATAATAAATATTATAATAAAGAAATTTCAAAATCAGAAAGGTTAAAACTTTTAGCTGATTTAGGATATACTGCCAATTCTCAAGAATATTGGCTTTTAGACAATGAAAAATTTAGAAAAGCTTTTTATATCGAAGAAGTTTTCAATTATTATCAAAGTAAAGAAATTAGTATTTCTGGTTTATGGGATCTTCATGATGAAATGGCAAGAAGTTTAAAATAATTTTGTAGTTCTTGATTTTTTAAAGAATTAATATATAATAATTTTATGCAAACTAGTTTGATGTAATTTTCAGATTTGTTAATTTAGTATATTATAGTTTAAACTTTCATTGCTCGCGGAAAATATCGTTGGTAATCACAGCAGAACTACACTACAGCAAAGGATGAAGCAAAATGGCAGGTAGAGCACAAAGCATTAGAATCCAAGACGCAATGTATCTTCTTTCTGGATTTGATCGCAGTCTAAGCCAAGGGCGGCTGCTTGTTCATCTTTTTCTAGTGCTTTCTATGAACATAAACAAGCAAGTCGAATTTGGCCCAGAAGTTGCTAATAAATGTTTGGCATTTTGCGCGCAAGCAACTTTGATAAGTCTAGAGAGCGCAATGCTTTCTTTAGGCTTTAAAATTGAGTCTAAATCTTGTATCACGCAAGACTGCAAAATTGTTTTGTGTGATGCTAGAAGCTTGGTTGAATCAATGCTAAATTTTGCTCAATCTTCTATCAAAGTTAGTGATTTGCTCGAACATGGACTCGGTACAATCCTGCCATGATTCAGGCAGGAAACATAAATATCGAGTCTAAAAACAAGCGCTTTAAGCAACTAGCTTTTTATAAACATTGCTAATTGCTGAAAGCCCGGCAGTGTTTTCTTTTGTACCTGTATTCTGGAATTTCTAAACTAGAATTCTTGGTCAGGAGTACAAAGGAAGAGTCGTACACTGTCGTTTTTTTTGCCATTTTTTTCAATATTAGATATAATAAAAAAAAGAATAAATTAGGAGGATCATTATGGATCTAAAGGTTAAAGAAACCTTGAAAAGTGCTATCGAAGGTACTGGCGATGTTGCATCAAGCGTTATTGGAACAGCCAAAAACTTAGTCAAAGACGGTACCTCTGACGCAGGTGAAATTTTCGAAGCTGTTATTGATCTTGGAAAAGAAGGGGTTATTGATGTAACAACAGGTGTTAAGGATGTTTTCATTGGCGTAGTTAGTGCTCTTAAAGAATCTGGCAAGGAAACTCAGGACGCAGTTGAAGAAGTAACTGTAAAAGCGGAGAATGCGATTGGTAATGTTGCTGAAACTGGTGCAGAAAATGTTGGTTCAGCTGCCAGACAAGGAGTTGAAGAAGCAAAAAAAGTTGTTGAAGAACCATTCAAAAAATAAATAGAATGCTATAAGTTTCCTCGCGCATAGATGTAATAATTTATTGGTGTTTATAAGATGCATCAACATTTACATTTATGTGCGGGGTTTTTGTTTTTGTCAATCTTGAATTTGCTTTAAGGGCATGCTATTATGATTTGATGACTTAAAAATTTAAATAGAAAAGAGGAAAATGGCAAAAAAATTTATTTATTTTTTCGGTAATAAAAAAGCTGAAGGAAACGGTCAAATGAAAGATTTACTTGGTGGAAAAGGCGCCAATTTAGCAGAAATGACGAATATTGGTATTCCTGTTCCCCCGGGTTTTACTATCACAACTGAAGTATGTAATGATTTTTCAAAAAATAAAAAATTACCTCAAGGTTTTGAACAAGAATTTAAAAAAGTGGTGAAAAAACTTGAGCAAATAACAAATAAGAAATTTAACGATCTCGCCAATCCCCTTCTCGTTTCAGTTAGAAGTGGCGCAAAATTTTCTATGCCTGGGATGATGGATACTGTTTTAAACTTGGGGCTTAATGATAAAACAGTGTTGTCGCTGGCTCAAAAATCTGGCAACCCCCGCTTTGCTTATGATGCTTATAGGAGATTTATTCAAATGTTTGCAGATGTGGTAATGGGAGTTGATAAAAATTTGTTTGAAGAGGCTTTAGAAAAACAGAAAAAAAGGATTGGTGTTAAATTCGACACTGATCTTCAAGAAAAAGATTTTAAAAAAATAATTAACGAATATAAAAGTATTTATCGCAAAAAAGTGGGGAAAATTTTTCCTCAAGAGCCACTTGAACAGCTCGCATCTGCAAGAGACGCTGTTTTTAAATCTTGGAACAATCAGCGCGCAATTACTTATCGAAAATTAAATAAAATTCCTGACGATTTAGGAACAGCTGTGAATGTTCAAGCAATGGTTTTTGGAAATCTTGGAAATAATAGCGCTACTGGCGTTGGTTTTACTCGTAACCCTTCAACTGGTAAAAAAGAATTTTATGGTGAATATTTAATTAATGCTCAAGGTGAAGATGTAGTCGCGGGAATTAGAACCCCAAAACCAATTTTTGAACTTCAAAAAGAAATGCCTAAAGCTTATAATGAACTTAAAAAAATTACAAATAAATTAGAAAAACATTATAAAGATGTTCAAGATTTTGAATTTACGATTGAACAGAAAAAATTATTTATGCTCCAAACTAGAAATGGAAAAAGAACTGCTCAGGCTGCTGTAAAAATTGCAGTTGATATGTTAAAAGAAAAATTAATTTCTGAAAAAGATGCAATTATGAGAGTTGAGCCAGAACAACTAAATCAGTTGCTTCACCCAATTTTTGACCCAAAAGCAAAATATCAAGTTGTAGCCAATGGTTTACCAGCCTCTCCAGGTGCTGCTGTTGGCAAAGTTGTTTTTACTGCTGAAGAAGCTGTTGAACAAGCAGAAAAAAATCCAGTGGTTTTGGTTCGAACCGAAACCTGCCCAGATGATATTGCGGGTATGAATGCAGCCCAAGGAATTTTAACTTCTCGAGGCGGCATGACTTCGCATGCAGCAGTAGTAGCAAGAGGAATGGGTAAATGCTGTGTTGCAGGTTGCGAACAAGCGCAAGTCAATGAAAAAAAGAAAGAATTGAAAATTGGCACAAAAACAATAAAACAGGGAGACTGGATTTCACTTGAAGGCTCAAAAGGTGAAGTTATTTTAGGGAAAATTAAAACAGTTGAACCAAAATTAAGCGGTGATTTTGCTAAATTTATGAAATTAGTTAAGAAATATAAAAAGCTTGGAATTAGAACAAATGCTGATACTCCAATTGATGCAAAAATTGCTAGAAATTTTGGCGCTGAAGGAATTGGCCTTTGTCGAACAGAGCATATGTTTTTTGAAACCGAGAGACTGCCATATATGCAAAAAATGATTTTAGTAGATTCAGAAGCAGAACGTAAAAAATCTTTGGCTAAACTTTTGCCTTTTCAGGAGCAAGATTTTTATGGGCTTTTTAAAGAAATGAAAGGTTTGGCAGTCACAATCCGTTTGCTTGATCCTCCTCTTCATGAATTTTTACCAAAAACAAAAACTGACGCAGAAAAATTATCTAAAAAAATTAAAATTCCTGTTCAAAAAATTTTATCAAAAACAGAAAGTCTGCACGAACAAAATCCAATGCTTGGTCATCGTGGTTGTAGACTTGGGATTACTTATCCAGAAATTACAGAAATGCAAACTGAAGCAATAATTTCAGCTGCATGTAAGCTACAGAAAAAAGATAAAATAAAAGTTATTCCAGAAATTATGGTGCCACTTGTTGGCAATATCGAGGAATTCAAAAATCAGAAAAAAGTAATTGATAAAACTGCTCAAAAAATTATATTAAAACAAGGAATAAAAATTAATTATCTTGTTGGCACAATGATTGAAGTGCCACGAGCAGCTTTAACTGCAGATGAAATTGCAAATAATGCGGAATTTTTTTCATTTGGCACTAATGATTTAACTCAAATGACAATGGGATTTTCTCGAGACGATGCTGGAAAATTTATTCGTGTTTATCAAGAAAAAGGAATTTTGCCAAACGATCCTTTCCAAACTTTAGATCAAACAGGAGTTGGAAAATTAGTTGAGTTTGGAATCGCTGGTGGCAGAAAATCAAAACCAAAACTTAAAATTGGAATTTGCGGAGAGCACGGTGGCGATCCAGATTCTGTAAAATTTTGTCATCGAGTTAAAATGGATTATGTTTCCTGCTCGCCATACCGAATTCCAATTGCAGCGCTTGCAGCAGCCCAAGCAGCAATCGAAAATTAATCTGCATCTTTTTTTAATACATTTTCCGTTTTATTATTTAACCAAGACGTTTATCCTAGATAGTATTCTACAATTCTGAAGAATTGTAGAATATATTTTGGCTGATTTAAAACAAATTTTAAATTAATCATTTGTTTGGGTTAGTTTATGTCTTGCTAAGAAAATAGAATTCTGTATATACTATAATTATGAACTTAAATCGAAAAACATTAATTTTTGGAATAATTTTAACATCTCTTGTTGTAGTTGTTCTTCTTAAAATGATTTCAGCAAGCGATGAAAAAGAATGGAAAAGAGTTCTTGGGAACCAAATCGAAAAAACAAAAAACTCAATCACAAAATAATTTAATATTAAAAGATCATCACTAGAAAATGTCAATCTTGTAGTAAAGTGGTGATTTTTTATAATAAGTTTAGGGCGCAAAACCACTGATCAAAGATTGCCTTTATTTGATCAGTTTGTACCTTACAATAAGGGAGGGGGACGACAAAAATGCCAGCAATTGATTTCAGCAAACTAGATATTACAGATCCAAGGGTTCAAGAGATGGCAGTTGCTGAATTAATGCCAGATTTTCAGGCGATGCAGGAAAAAGGAGAACCTGTGTTGTCTGAAAATAATATGATTCTAATGGAACTTAACGCTGATGATGTAAACTTAGCGCCACAAGTTAGAACTCATTATCGATGCGAGAACTTAGCTGAAGCAATTGCCACTGAAGGTTTGCAACAACCACCAACCATTGCCTGTTTTACGAGTAAATCTCTTTTTGCAATTTATTTGGCTATTATTAACAAAATGCTTTCAAAAAATCCTGATACCCCATGCGATTTAAGCATTTGCCCGCGTACTAAATCTCAGTGGGTTTGCAAGCGAGTGATGATTAACGGGAAAAATAGAAAAGTATATTTTGTTGTTATTGCTGGACATCGTCGTGTTTTGGCTATTCGACATCTTTGGCACATTGGTTGTAAAGCATGTAACCATCGTTTAGGCAGAAAACCCTACAAGGGTGAATGCTATAAGCGTCATTCTTTTCAAGGAAAAGAAACATTTACAGCGCGTGTTTTCATTAACCCTAATCCATTGGGAGCATATCAATTCCAGATCAGTGAAAATTGTAGCCAAGAGCAAATCGGTGTTGAACAATGGGCTAAGATAATCGGAGAACTTTACCGGATGCAAAAAAACCTTGGTCAAGGTGTGAACCAAGAACAATTTGCTGCTCAATTGGGAATCGGAGTAGAAAAGCTTAGAAACGCTATTCGTTATATTGAATTACCGCTTGCAGTACAAGGTTTAGTTGAAGAAAAGCAGATGCGGTTTGGAGTTGCAGTTCAGCTTAGCAGATTGCAGAAAACATTGGGCTGGGATGACGGAAAATTGCTTGGCTATATCAGTAGAGTCGCAGCTGCGAACTTATCTGTAAAAGCAATGAAAAAGCTTGTAAATGAAGAAATTCAGAAAGAGCAAACAGGACAGCGTACTCTTGATGATGAACTTAACTTTTTGATCAATGGTATTTCTAGTTTAACAGACGCAGAAAAAATAGCTTACAATTTAGCCCAAGAAAAACTGCGTTTAAGAGAGCTAATTGGTCCAGGTACACATAGAGCAATTAGAGAATCAGCCTTGTATGTTGAATCAATGGTCCGGATGATGGAGGACGGATCAATTAAAATAGAACATAGCCCTTTTCTTGACGAGCTTGTGCTTGAACAGACTAAAAAACTTTCTGAAATGCTTCAGGCAGTCAATTCTCATTTGCAACGTTTGCTTGGTTTTTCAGACGAAGAACTTCAAAAAATGCTTGCTGACCCAATTGAAAACATTCAATTGATTAATGCTCTTGAAGCAAGAATCATTCCAATGATGCGAGAGTTAGATAAAGAATCTAGCTCCACCCAGCAACTTGACTCGGGATAGTACCTGAACTCTTTCGGGCGCTGTCCCTCTTTTTTTATTTTGAGAGCTTATTTAATTTTCAATATCAAGATTGTGTCTTGATTTTAATTCTTCAATTTTTGTTTTTACTGCTTTTTCAAAATCAATATTATGCATTTTGGCTAAAATTGATAATTGTAAAAAAACATCAGCAAACTCTTCGCTCAAATTATTTTGATCTAACTTTTTATTACGCAATTTTGGCAAATTAACAGCTTTTGCTAATTCTCCAATTTCCTCCATTAATTGCGTAAAACTTAATTGTGGGTTTCGTTTGACCTTGTTTTTCTTGTCAATTTTTTCCACAACATCAGCACATAAATTTTGGAAGTCTTTAATGTTCATTTTTTGATATTGAATAAATTTTGCACATAATATTTGCAATTGAGCGAAGCGAAATTTTGCCTAACGTTTCGGCATATCTGATGTTTGCCGTAGCGTAGCGGAGGCAAATATGGGT
>CAYUUY010000028.1:0-10103 GCA_964448035.1 uncultured Candidatus Saccharibacteria bacterium | reverse complement strand
AGATTGGAAATAAAAAAGCCCAGAGTTGGGAATGTGAGCCCAAACCGGGCTGGGGGAATTGCAGTCAGCTAGTAGAATTGATTACTTTTTCAGGTTGAATTCAGCACGAATTATCAATTGATGGTTATGGGTAGACACAATTTCGAATTCTGCAGTATGAGTGGATTGTGCCTCAGAGAGAATTTGCTCTGCGCTGAGATCTGTGATTTTCACGCGTTGTAGCAAATCATCAATTGCTTGTAACAAAGTAGTTCTGAGCGTGAGTCTGCCGCTAGTAGCTGGAATTTGACTTGGTTGTGGTGAAGTCCACCAGTCTTTTACGCGTTTCAAGATTACATAGACTGTCGCATAATCAGCGTTAATTACGCTTTCAAGTTGAAGCCGGAAGTCAATTGTGGCTTCGATTTTATGAAGATCGCCGGCAGATAATTCTTTTGTGGAAACCGATTCGATCTTTATTTGACTAGGCGTTGGGATATGCCTCACAGATTCTCTTAGAGGATGTATTTGGCCATAAGCAATCAGAATAATGTTCAAGTATTTTCCTTTAGGCCACAAAAGCTTTGCCGTCTTTGTAGTCTTTTCCCCGTTTGGAGCAATGACTGTTATGGTGACATGAGCCATTTTGCATCTAGGGATTTCTGACATAATCTTCGGTTGTGACATTGACTTCCCTCCTGATATGTAGGATCCGAAGTGCAGGTGGTTGATTAGATTCTATCACTAAAATTAAAAATCATCAAGATTGGAGAAATAATTTTTATTCAGTTATAATAATAGTAATTAATAAAGGAGTTTTATGCTTTCAAAACAACCGTTTAATTTAAAAAATGTTTCTGCAGAAGACATTGACAAAGAATTGATGCGATTTGCAATTATCGCAGAATTTGATGCAATCAGTTTGTACGAGCAAATGGCCTCAGAGACAAAAAATCGTCATTTGCAAAAAGTTTTGTTAGATGTTGCTAAAGAAGAAAAAGAGCATGTTGGTGAATTTCAAGAGTTGCTTAATAAAATTGACAAAGAACATGTTAAAGCAGTTGCTGAAGGCGGAGAAGAAGTTAAAGAACTAACTGGAAAATAGTAGCGAGTAAAAAAATATTTCAAAATTAATATCTCAGATCTCAGAGAGATTATTGTTCGAGGAGCTTGCGACGAGAACTAAGAACCATTTGTAATTCTTTCTACATTTCAATAATAAAGATAAGAACATCTAGTATTTTTGAAATTTTAGATAAAAAAAGAAGCCCAGAGCAGGCAATTGAATTGTGCCAACACGGGCTGTCAAAATTGGTTTTTTAATATTGCGTTTTTGTCTTAATAATCAGTTTTTGAATCAGTTGGTTTTTCTTGGAGAGAAATCTGGACATTTGCAGGACCAGACCGGGTAATGTGGGAAATGATATATTGTTCTGGGTCTATGCCGTGTTTTTGAATTAAGAGATTTCGTAAAGTTTGACCAGGGATAACTTTTATTGGTGCTAACCTTTTGCCTTGTTTGTAGATAACAATTTCAAGGTGACCATTATCCAAAAAGTAAAATACAGATTCAAGACTATGTAAGATTTCCATAAAACTGACAATGTTTGCTGTTTCAACCCCAAGAAGTTGATCTCCTTGAGTATTGTTTTGAGTGCACTTTTGGAGCGCTGTTAATAATGATCCAAGGGCTTCTACAAGTTGCTGAATTTGGATTTCAGGATTTGTTGGATTATTGAGAAGCATTGTCAAAACTCTGGCGTATTCAATGTTTTTGCTTTGGTTTTCTGTTTCTGTAATAGCTGTATTTTTTATTTTGTCCTGGGCTTCTGGATTTTGGTTTGCCATTTCAGTTTCTCCCTTTGTTTCAAGTTTTACTGATGTTCAGTTTAGAGTATAAGGCAAAATAATTTTTTGTTCAAGATAAAAAGAAAAAAGCCCGCGGAAATGGATCGGTAGATAGCGTACGAGGCACGCAATCAGTTGATCCGCATCTGCGGGACTTTTGTTTGCACCTTAGATTTTAGGGTCAAAGTCTAGGGTGCAAATTCTGGTGTTGCAGGCAGGGTTACTTCTTGTGTCGTCGTCGAGGCGGCGGTGTGATGTGCACCTCGATGGTGCCAGGCCGTACCCCGTAACCCGGGCAGAAGTTGGTTGCTCTATACTTCCAGAGCTTCCAATCCTCCGGGATCCGGTCGGCGAACTCGAGCTGGGCACTCGTTTTCGCCATCCGGGCGATTGCACCGAAGGTCATTGGAGAGTCCGAGAAATCAAGCGACTTTTCAATAACCTCTCCGATGCCCTCGACGATGATTTTGATGTCCGCAATGCCCGAGAATCGAGCCTGCGGGTTCATCGTGGCAGCAATTCTACCGTTGCCATTCACTGGCGTAGGTATTCCTTCGATCATTTGCGTCCTCCCTTTGTTGCTCCCAGGCTTTTTCGTAGCCCTTGGGGGTGGGCTTACGATGAAACGTGCGTCAGATGCAGTTCGGCATAGTTGTTCTGGATGCCGCCGGAAACGACGTGAGTTCTGTACGACTTAAGCTCACGACCGTTTGTCTGCGCGGCAACCAATTCGGCAACAACGTCACCGAGCTTACGACAACTTCTTAGATTCACCTCCTTCTCCAAGTCGATTGCTCCTCGCAATATCACGAGAAAGCAACCGGAGATCAGCACTTTTTTCCAGGGCTGTTTTTTACGACGCATTTGCCCTGGGCACCTCCCTTCTGTGTGTCTGTGATGCTACGGCAATTTGAGCTGAAGCACTCTTGCCTCAGCATCAAATTCGACAAGTTTGAGGTCTTTAGCGGAGATTTGCTCCAGCCGCATCATTGTGCGAGAGTCTGACTTCAAAATGTCAAACGCATCGCTAGCAATCTCGGTTAGAGTCATTTCCGAAAAAACCTCGATTACCACTGTGTCTATTGGATTGATCATAACCGCGATTTTTCCTCCAGAAACACGGTTTGACCAATCAGTCTTTTCGGGAGTTATTTTTGGTCACCTCCGAATCCGAATTGCGGTGTTTTGCCTGCAAATTGTAGGGTGCGGCAAAAACGCAGAAACCAAACCGAGCCGGCTTTGATTACGCGCTTTGCGTTTCTTGGATTCATCATAACATAGTTAAACAAAAAAATCAAGCCTAATGTGCCTGCTTCTGAATTCTGTGGTATAATTAAATTGTAGTAAGCGTATTTGAAAAAGTCAAGCTTAATTATTAATAAATGAAAAAGTAAAGATAATAATTCAACCGTTATTAGCAAATAGATAGTAGTTATTGGCTAAAAGATAATTAATAGTTTGATTCTTTCTGTCAATGTCATTCCCGAAAGCAGGAATCTATACAAAAAGAAGTTTCTATCATATAGATTCCCGATCGGGGTCGGGAATGACAAGGGAAAAATGTATAAATTCCGTGTCATTACGTCATTTCTGCCTGCCTAATGATAGATAAACGAAAGCAGATATCTATACCAAAAAGAGATTCATCTATTATATAGATTTCGCATTTATCTTTTGCATAAAGCTATGGATAGTAAACAAGCGCGAGATGACAAGAAAGAAAATTATTCTCGTTTTTCATTACAACGGGATTAAACAATAAAATAAAATCTATGAAAAAATCAATTATTTTAGCAAAAATTTTGCTTGGAATTTTAGTCATTTATTTAATTCTTGAACCAATTAGTTTTATGAAGTTAAATTCGTTGATTCAAGTATCATTTCAAGTGATTATTGCACATGCAACAATAATTTGGTTCTTAGCGATTTTGATTTTTGTTGGGGTTGTTGAGTCTCATAAAAAAATGCTGCTTTGGGGCAACATTTTATTTGGTATTTATTTACTTTTGCCATTATATTTAATGCTTGATCCTAGTTTAAATTTTAGTTGTGTTTCAGGCGTAAGTTTTAATTCATTTATTGGATTTTATATAATTTTTGCGCCATTTGTTTTAATCCCAGCGCTTTTACATTTACGATTATCAAAAGCAGAATCAAAAAAATTACCCAGGCCAAATAACAAATAAATATTTTATTGTTTCAGTAACGCCAAAAATTATTTGTCCTAAAATATCAGTTCCGCCAAGGAGAGCCAGAAAGATTAAACCAAATAAAAGGTATGGACCAAACTGTTCAATTTCAGAAATCCTTTTTGCTGATAAAAAAAGATAAAGGATTTTTGAGCCATCAAGTGGTGGAATTGGTAGTAAATTGAAAACGCCTAAAATAATATTTATGTCTATTATAATAAGGAAAAGGGGAGCAAGCGAAGTTGAAAAAAAACTGATGCCTGTTATTTCGCCAATCCGAAAAGGCAAAGCAAAAATTAAAGCTAGAATAAAATTAGTAGCAGGTCCGGCTAGAGCAGTTAGAAAAATATCGCGACGAGGATTTTTAAAATATCTTGGATTAAACGGGACAGGTTTACCCCAGCCAAAACCAACAAAAAGCAAAAAAATTGTGCCCATTAAATCTAAATGAGCAATTGGGTTTAAAGTAACTCTACCTAACATTTCTGGAGTTGGATCACCAAGTCTTTTTGAAACCCAGGCATGAGCAAATTCATGAAAAGTAAACGCAATCAAAAGCGCAATAATAAAATAAAGCAAATATATAAATCCACCTGATTGTAAAAGGGAAGTTATAAGCATTGGTTTACAAATCTATGATTATTTGATACTATTAAAAAGCGAAAAAATAATTAAATTAAATATGAAAATTTTAAGTTGCCCTGTTTGCGGTAAAAGAAATAATGTTGCTAATTCGGTTCCTTTTTCACAAAAAAAGACAAAAAGAATTCAAAAGATAAATTTGCAGAAAAATAATGGCAAATATCTTTGTTCTAACTGCATAAAAACTTTAAAAAAAGTTTAAGATTTTTTAATTTTTTGGCGGCGTTTTTCAAAACATTCTTGACAATAGATTGGGCGATTCCCTTTTGGTTCAAAAGGAACAAAAGCTTTTTTGCCACAATCTGCGCAAACAATCTCAAAATTTGGTTGGTTTTTCTTTTTTTCTTCTCTTCTTGATCTTCTGCACTCAAGACACCTTTTTGGTTCATTTTCAAAACCTTTGCGGGCATATTCTTCTTGCTCAGTCGCAGTCCAAGTAAATTCTTTGCCGCAATCTGTACAAACAAGTTGTTTGTCACTTGCCATAATAACCTCAAAATTATTATATCAAGATTAAAAAAAAGATAAAAGTTTATAAGCTTGTTTTTATCTGCTAGAATCAAATTATGCAAGATTCGCGTAAAAAATATTTAGAATTTTTCAAAAAAATAATAAAAGAAGATTTTTCCGGTAGTTTTTTAATTTATGGCGAAAGAGGAATTGGCAAAAATGATTTTTGTAAACAAATCATTTCTCAAATTTTTCAAACAGAAAATTACAAAAATCATCCAGATTATTATGAAATTAAAAAAGCAAAAGATAAAAAAATAATTTTAATTCAAGATATCCGTGAAGTTTTATTAAAACTAAATCTTGCTTCACATCAAGGCGGATATAAAATTATTTATGTTCGAGACGCAGACAAAATGCTTCCAGAATCAGCAAACGTTTTATTAAAGAACATTGAAGAACCTGGTAAAAAAACAATTTTTCTTTTATCAACTAATAAAATAAAAAGTATTTTACCAACAATTAAATCACGATGCGTTAAAATTTATTTAGGTCCTTTATCAAAAAAAACTATTTTGAAAAAACTTTCTGAAAAAATTAATAATGAAAATTTAATAAAAAAATTAGCGGCATTTTCTTTAGGAAAAATTGATAGAATAAATAAAATTAAAAACGAATCTGATTTTGAAATGCAAGAAAAATTTGTGAAAAATGTTTTTAAATATTTTTTTAATACTGATTTAGTAAGTTGTTTTTTATTTTCTTCTGAATTTAATAAAAAAGGAATTAAATTTAGAAACGCGCTCAACACAATTTTAATAATTCTTAGAGATTTATTGTTAATGAAAAATAATAATTATAAAAATATTAGTTTTATCTTTTTAGAAAAAGATTATCAAAAAATTTTAGAAAAATTTCCCGAACAAAAGATTTTAGAACTTAGCAAGCAAATATTAGACTATAAGAGAATTATCAAGTATAATATTTCTGAAAAATTAATTTTAGAAAACATTTGTTTTGAGAATTATAAAAATGAATAATATAGCAAAATTTTTGTTGAGAAAATCAGAAAATTCTCGATACGCAGAATGTAAAAAAGAAAAAATTAGAAAAAACGATTGGGTAATTTTAGAAATTGATGGAGTACAAGAAGCCGCACAATTTCAAAAAATAATAAATCAAAAAGAAATCGATTCAAAGTTTATTAGAATCGCAAATTTAAAAGATTTATCAACAATTGAAAGTTTAGAAAAAGAAGAAAAAAATTATGCAAGTTTTTTTAAAAATAAAGTAAAAGAATATCATCTTGAAATGGAACTTGCTGATACAGCACTTAGTTTTGACACAAAAAGAATTACCTTTTTTTACACTGCAAAAGGAAGGGTTGATTTTAGAGATCTTTTAAAAGACCTAATTAAAAGTATTCGAAAATTAATTCGTCTGCAACAAATAGGAATGAGAGATAGCACCCAAATGTTAAAAGGATGTTTTGGTATTTGCGGTCAAGAATTATGTTGTCAAAGATTTTTGAAAAATGTCGGGAAAATAAATGTAAAAACTGCTGGTTTTCAAAACTTAGATACTGTTTCAACAAATAAAATTACTGGATTGTGTGGAAAATTAATGTGTTGTCTTTCTTTTGAAGAGGAAACATATAAAGAATTACTTAAAAAATATCCAGAAGTGGGGAAAAAAGTTAAAACAAAAAAGGGAATTGGAGTTATTGAAAGCATAAATCCAATTCTTGGAAAAGTGGTGGTAAAATTAGATAATGGTGATAAAATAGTTGTAGAAAAGAAATATTCATAAAATAGAAAGGAGTGGGAAAGTGATTGAAGTGGTTCTAATTGTTTCATTAGCAGTAATTTTTGTAATTATTTTAAATCGAGTTTCACAAATTTCAATTGATCCCGTGGATCAAAATTTGGCATTGGAAACTTACGCAGTTGCAAATTCATTAAAATCAAAAGAAATTTCTAATTTTGGCAATATTGATCGACTTGAAAATCATATTAATAAATTATTATCTCAAGCAGAAAAAGCGATTAATACTAAAAAATATTCTTATGCTGAAAAAATTTTATTAAGAGTTGCAACTTTATCCCCAAAAGAGTCTCGGAGCTATGCAATGCTTGGTAATTTATACTTAAAACAACAAAACTATAAAGATGCCATCCCAGCTTTAAAAGAAACAATCAAGTATAATCAAAAAGATGCTGCTGTTTATTTAGATTTGGCAACTGCGTATTATAACTTAAAAAATTTTGGCGACGCTATTAAATATTTTAAAAAATCTATTTATATTGAACCATCAATAGCTCATAAATATATTTCTCTTGCTTCAGCTTACGAGCTAAATCATCAAAAACAAAAAGCAATTCATGTTGCTAAAAAAGCAGTTGACCTTGAGCCAGAAAATATTGCTTATCAAAAGATTTTGAAAGAACTTGAAAAATAGCTTGTTTTTAAATAATGTTTTTGATATTATTTATATGTAGAGGGGATTTTTTTTAATATAAAATTCAGTATTGATTCTTGTAATTGAAGCTGTTAAAATATCCAATGTTGTTAGCGCGTTAATTTTTATTAAAACTTAAATAATGAAGTTTTTGCCTGTTTATTTAAAATTAAAGAAAATAATTTGGTAGGTAGGAATTGAGTAATGTATAAAAGAATTTTTTAGAGTTTATGTGCCAATGTAGCTCAGTGGCAGAGCAACTGTTTTGTAAACAGTAGGTCGTGGGTTCGAGTCCCACCGTTGGCTTTGAAATTTTTGCTGGGATAGCGAAGCGGCCAAACGCGCCAGACTGTAAATCTGGTGGCTTATGCCTTCGTAGGTTCGAATCCTACTCCCAGCACCATTTAATCTTTATATAAATTTTGCTAATCAATTTTAGTAAAGTTTAATTTTTTTGATAGAAATACTTTAAAAAAATTTTCATTTTAAGATTATTATTGTGGTTTTGGTTTGTTTGTTCTTGTGACAGTGATCAAACCAGGGAATGAAAACGCCGTTGTAGCTCAGTGGTAGAGCAACTCCATGGTAAGGAGTAGGTCATCGGTTCAAATCCGATCAACGGCTCCAGTAAAAAATTAAAAAGAAAGGTAATATGGCAAAAAAAACCGAAGTTATTTATTTGCAATGTGAAAAATGCAAACAAAATAATTATTCAGTTAGAAGAGCGATAAGATCTGGACAAGATAAACCAGAAAAATTAGAATTAAAGAAATTTTGTGATACTTGTAGATCGCACCAGCTCCATAAAGAGGTTAAAGCTCCAAAAACAAAAAATTAAATAGGAGAGGGGATGTCCGTTAATTGGCAAACGACTGGTCTCCAAAACCAGCCCTGCAGGTTCGAGTCCTGCCATCCCCGTATTTATTAAATGGAAAAGTTTTTATCAAATTTTGATCAATCATCAAATCCAAATAATTTAGATAAATCATCAGATTTAAATCAGTCGTTGGGTTCGGAGCCTTTGCTAAGCCCAGATAAATCTTTATCAGAAAAAATTCCGACTCCACCAACTTCTACGCCAGAAGAAATTGCTCAAATGCCTGAAAAAAAGATCTGTAATGAAATTATTAAACAAATTGAAGCTAGACCGTCGGAAATTAATGGTGCAAGAACTACTTTGGAATCAATTGCGTTTTTAATCAGTAACGAAAAAGAATATATCGAAGTTTATAAAAGAATTATTGATTTTGAAAAAACCGGTTTTGATGACTTAGATCAAGCTTTAGCAAGTTTTATGGAATGGAGAAAAAAGCAAGCTGATTTAATACAACAAGCTGAAAAAAATAATCAACCTGATAGGGCAAACGCAATTGCTGTAGTTGGCTCAGTGTTTTCAAATCTAGCTCAAGGGAAATTAGCTCAAAGAAGTGTTGAAAAACAAAGATTTGAAAAAAACAACTCTTGACACTATTCATATATTTTAGTTATTCTGGAATTAGATAATAAATTTTGCGGAGGGGAATTGAACGACGCGAAAAAGATTTTAAAAACCACAATTCCAGCTTTTTTAGGATTGATGATTTTGATATTGTCAGTTTTTGTTTTTGATCGATATTTTCAAGCCCCAGGAGCGAGTTTTAAGGCAGCTGGACCGATTACAAAAAATGGAGACCAAATTATTATTGATAAAGATTTTGCTATTACTCCACTTGACGACAGGTTTCAAGAAGGTGGAGAATATTATAATAAAAATGTTACAATTCAAGGAAATGCGCATGTTACAATTGATAGCAATGGTTTAGATAATCCTGTAAAGTTTAAAAGTCTTGTAATTAAAGATAGCGCAACAGTTACGCACTCCGCGCCAAATGTTGATAATTATGTTCATACATCTAAGCTAGATTTTACTGCACGTTGGGAAACATTTACACAAAATGCAAGGATTGGATTTATTGCTCCCAGAGCAACACCCCGCAACAAAGCATCGGGAATTAACAAAGAAGATGGCGTTGCAAACCAAAAAATATTTATCCAAAAAAAAATTAATAGTGTTTGGACAGACCAACCAGTGTCTTTAAAATCAGGAGGTTTACCAGGGGCTTGGTATTATTATATTGACGTGCCGAATGATGCTTTGTATAAAGTGATTGTAATTTCAAGTATAAATAGAAATATTTATGAAGATACAATATTTCGATATCAAATTCCTGCAGATCCTTGGATAAATGTTGGTTTTAAAACTGATTATGATAGAAGAACTCATACATCTGGCCCAGTACCTGAACACTGGCAAGATGAAAATAAAACTAAAACCGGTTATGTTGGAAAATACTACTCAGGATTAGCAGATCTTAGCTCTTCTTCTTATACTGATGAAATGCTGGAACTTTTAAAATTAGAAAATGATCCGTGGCCAGAAATAGGAAACATTGCATTAGATAGCCAAGGTTATCCTAGATGTGCTTCATCTTCAAATTCAGGAAATATTGCAGATTCATCTTTTTGGCGAGCCTGATCAGGGCATCGGTAACGTCCCA
>CAYUUY010000027.1:0-10199 GCA_964448035.1 uncultured Candidatus Saccharibacteria bacterium | reverse complement strand
AATAATATAATTCACTAGAACAATAATAACAGCAAATAAAAAATAAAGCAACCAAAAATTTTAGTTTTTATTTATTGATTTAAACTAAAAAAACTTGATCGTTTTCTCTGACTGGTTCTGAAACTTTTAGACCGATCGAGTCTCCTTTTTTGGCTGAGTCGATTTTTTCATTGTCAATTTGGATTGAATCAACAGTTTGCGTAAAATCAGTAGTGTGGCCTTTAATGTGAATTTCATCGCCCATTTTTAATTTGTCGCTTAAATCAATTGCAGCGACTTCAAGATTGGAAAAGTAATGAGCAACTTCACCAACCAATTTTTCTTTTTCCTCTGCCATTTTTTGCTCCTTAATAATTATATGTCTAAAAGATTTAGTCCTATTTGATCGTCGTTTTTTCTTTCTATTTTATTAGGAAAAATATTAATAAATATTTCTAAAGTTGCGCCAACAATAGCTTTATTTAAGTGTCCTGCAACGACATTAAGGTTTTTATCTGCTAAAGTAACATGAATATGAGCAATTGGTTTTTTGCCAACCCACGAAATATTTCCTGTTAAATTAGAAACTTCAAAAGGTTTGTTAAATTTTTTAGTAAGATATTTTTTATTTTGAAGATCATAAAAACTTAATTCAGCATTTTGGACTGCCCCAATTCCAAAAATAAACGAACTTTTTATCTTCTTTTTTTGAACAAAAAGTAAAATTTCTGTGATAACTTCTTTGTCTTTTTTTAATTTTAAAACATATCCTTGTTTATTTTTTTTGTAATTCATAATTATTGTTTAAATTTTTAAATAAATTGCGTATAAAGCAAAAATTCCAGCGATTAAAAGCCACTGAGTTGATGCTAACCATAAATCAGCCAAAAAAGCGCCAATAATTGCTAACAAAATACAAATTAAAGAAAAAACCATTAGCGCAGATCCATAAGGTTTAGTCATAAAATCTCCTTAATCAATTTTATATTATTAATTATATTTTAGCACTTTAGTCTCTGTTCTCAAAATTAAATAAAAATTATTTATTAAAAATATTCTTCAAATTTGTTAAAGAAGTTTAAATTTGTTTGAACGAAGATCTTTTGTTAATAAACAATTTGAACTCTTTGTTTTTGATAAACAGAATTTAATTTATTAGCCTGTGATAATTGTTTATAAACATACTTTTTATTATTAATAATGATTGTGGTTTTTTGTTCTATGATATATTGATTTGGAATCTCTTTCCTTTTATTAATTGGAAGAACACTGTCGCCTGTTTTGGTAAGTTCATGGGTTTGAATAGGAATTGATTGTTGATCAGGTTTGCTTTTGTTTTGGTTGGTGTTTGAAACATTTTTTGTTTCATCTTTTTTTTGAGTATCTTGATTTTCATTTGGAGTTGGAAGTTTTTCATCTGAATTTTCTTCTTGATTTTCATTTGTTTCTTTGATGAAACCTAATTCAAAATAAGCCTTTTTCCCATAATTATAAGCAAAGAAACTTAAAATGCCGACAATTGCTATTACTGCTATAATTGTAACAATATAATTTTTCATTTCTCCCTTTTTTATTTTATATTTTACCAATAATTTTTAAGAATAAAACAATTGCAATGGTAGTTAAAACGCTTGTAAAAATCGGAAATTTAATAGTTAAATTTGATTTTAAAAAAAGAGTGTCTTTTGAAATATATATAAGATTCGGAAAAATACTATACAAAACCGCAATTATGATAAAAATTAACAAACCTACTAAAAAATATTTAATCATTGTAATTTAATTAAACCAAACTTTTTTAAAATAATCAAAAATACTTGACAAGCTTTTTTAATAAAGTTAAACTAAAATTAATGTATTAGATATTGTATAAAATAATTGAATTATTTTGCCCAAGGAAATCCCTCCTCCTTGGGTAAGACAAATTAATTATTAATCAAAATGAAAAAAATATCAAAAATTCAAAAACAAATTTTAGAAAGCATAATTAATTCTTTTGAAAATCAAGGTGAAGCTCCTACTGTTCGCGAGCTAATGGAATATGTTGAAGTTAAATCTCCAAGAACAATTTCTCATCATTTAGAGCAACTGGAAAAAAAGGGTTATTTGTTGCGTACTGGTGAAGCCAAAAGAAATATTGTTGTCACTGGTAAAAATTTAGATAATCCTATGAAAAATATTGTTAAAGTTCCGCTTGTTGGCTGGACTGCTGGTGGTAATGCAATTTTTGCTGATGAAAATATTTTGGATTGGATTCCAGTATCTTCTCGTTTTTTTAAACTTCCTACTGATGAAATATTTTTACTTAAAGTTAAAGGAAATTCAATGTCTCCTAAAATCGAAGATGGTGATGTTGTAATTGTAAAAAAACAATATGGTGCTGATCCTGGAGACACAATAGTAGCTTTGCTCGAAGATGGAACCACAGTTAAAAAGTATGTTCCTCATGAAGATCATATTGTTCTTCAACCAGTTAACCCAGAGTTTGAGCCCATTGTTGTTTTCCCAGACGAACTTAGAATTCAAGGTATTGTTAAGGGTGTGTTAAAATACTATTAATATAAATTTTGGGTAAAACAAAAAACAATATTAATTATTTCAATATTTTTTGTGCAAAATATTAAACAATGTGTTAAATAAAAAGTATAATAAGATTTAATTTAAAAATTGCAATATTTTAGATAAATAGTACTAAAAGTTAAAATGTTAACTGTCTGTATGATTATAGCTCAAAATTAGCTATTAATTTTTTAAGAATGTGTTTTAAATTAACTCGGCTTGTTAATCAATAAAAACATATAATTGGTTATTTTAGAATCAATAAAAACGTAAGCTAATTAAAATTTTTGTGCGATTGCAAATTATTTTTTAAAAGTTGAATATTTTTTAATTATTTTTGCAGGCGTACCTACGGCTAAACTGTTTTTGGGAATATTTTTATTAACAACTGTATTTGCCCCAATGATTGAGTTATTACCAATTTTCACCCCTGGTAAAATTACGGAATTAATTCCTAAAAAACAATTTTTTCCGATGATTGTTTTTTTGATTTGGCTATATTCTTTTTTGCCATCGTCGTGAGCAAGAATAGTTGATTTAGCAGCAATAACACAATTTTGATTAATCGTAATATAATCTGGATAATTATGATCAATCATTACAAAATATCCAATTTCAACTCCAGGAGCAATTTTTACCCCTCTTAACTTGTGGAAAAATTTTCTACCAACGCTGAAAGGGACAAACCACGCAAAAATTAGAAAAATCCGTGACAAGATTTTTATTAATACTCTTTTCATAATAATAGATCTTAATTATAATTTTTCTTGTAATTTATTGACAAAAGTTTCTTGTTCAACAACTTCTTGTGTTCCTTCTTTCATGCTTCGGATAATTACGGTTCCATCTAAAATTTCTCTTTGACCAATAATAATTGCGTAATCTGATTTAAGCTTGTTTGCAAGTTTTAATTGAGATTTTAAAGTATTTTTTGACAAAGCAGCGCGAGCAGATATACCTTCAGTTTTTAAAATTTCTAAAATTGTCATTGCTTTTCTTTTAGCCTCTTCCCCAAGCTGTGCTACAAAAACTTGCGTTTTTTCAGAAATATCAATTTTGATTTTTTGCTTTTTTAAAACGCTAACAACTCTTTCAATTCCAAGCGCACATCCAATAGCCGGGGTTGGTTTTTCGCCATAAGTTTCAATTAAATTATCATATCTTCCCCCGCCTAGTAATGTTGTTTGTCGATTTTTGTCTGATTTTAAACTAATTTCAAAAATTGTGCGCGTGTAGTAATCTAAGCCCCTAACTAAATTATTGGAAACTTTAAAGCTAACTTTTGCGTCTTTCAAATAATCAATAACTTGTTGAAAATGGTCTTGACATTTATCACAAACTTGTTTTGTAAATGGAGGTAATCCTTTAGCAGCTTTTTGGCAATTTACTTTTTTGCAATCTAAAATTCGAATAGGGTTTGTGGCTAATCTTGCTTGACAATCTTTGCATAAGATTGCTTTTTTCTTACTAAAATACGATTTTAAAAAATCATTAATTTGAGGTCTACATTTTTTGCAACCAATTGTGTTTATCTCTAGTTCAATATTGCGAATTCTTAAATCTTTAAATAAACTCCAAGCCATGCTAATCATGCGGGCATCTGTAGCTGGATCTTCGTTACCAAAAGATTCAAAATCACATTGCCAAAATTGTCTATATCTTCCGGCTTGAGGTTTTTCATATCGAAAACATGGACCAACTGAATATAGTTGAATTGGTTTTAGCCAGTCTTGCATATTATGATTAATATAAGAACGCACAATTCCAGGTGTTATTTCTGGACGTAGAATTTGAATTCTTTTGTCATCATCTTTTTCATTTCCAAAACGGCTTACTTCAAACATTTGTTTTGAGACAACTTCTGTATTTTCACCTGTTCCTTTTTCAAATAAATCTAAATATTCAATAATTGGTGTATTGATTTTTTCAAATCCATTAATTTCTGAAGATTTATCTATAACATTAAAAACAAAATCCCAATATTTTTGATCCTCAGGTAAAATATCTTGAGTACCGCGTACATTTTGTAATTTCATAAAACCTCTATTACATTATAAAACAAACTATCACTAAAAATCAAGATAATTTTATTTTTTGTTAATTATGATTTTATCTTTTTTAAGATCAATAAATAAGTTTTTGTTTTTTTGATTAGCAATTAAATAATCAGAAATAGGTTCTTCCAAAATCGTTTGAATTGCCCTTTTAATTGGTCTAGCACCGTTTTCTGGGTCAAAGCCTTTTTTTATTATTTTTTGAATAATTTTTTTAGAAATTTTAACTTTAATATTATTATTTGCCAATCTTTTTTTAAGTTCATCAATTTCTTTTTTAGTGATTGCTAAAATAGTTGATTTTGACAAAGGCTTAAAATAAATAATTTGGTCAATTCTGTTAAGAAATTCAGGTCGAAAATGTTTTTTAAGTTCCTTTTCAACTTGACCTTGATATTCGGCAAATTTTTTTAAAATACTGGTTTTGTCTTTCTTTTTAAAACCAATAGTAGATGAAGCATTAAATTCTCTTAATCCTATGTTTGAAGTTAAAATTATAATTGTGTTTTTAAATGATATTTTTTTTCCTTTAGCGTCTGTAAGCTCTCCATCTTCAAAAATTTGTAATAGTATATTTTGAAAATCTGGGTGAGCCTTTTCTATTTCATCAAACAAAACAACAGAATAAGGTTTATTTTTAACTGCTTCTGTTAATTTACCCGCTTCTTCATAGCCAACATATCCTGGTGGCGCGCCAATTAGCCTAGAAACATTATGTTTTTCTGCAAATTCGCTCATATCAATTTTTATTAATGAGCTTTTATCTTGAAAAATATTTTGCGCAATAACTCTTGCAAGTTCAGTTTTACCTACTCCTGTTGGACCTAAAAAAATAAAAGAACCAAGTGGTTTTTTGTCAGACGAAACTCCTGTGCGAGATCTTCTGATTGTGGCGGAGATTTTTTTAATTGCATCTTCTTGGCCTTTTATGTTTTCCTTTAAAATATTTTCAAGGGACTCTAATTTTTTAGCTTCGCTGTGGACAATTTCACCAAGAGGAATACCTGTTAAAGAAGAAACAACTTTAGCAATATCTGACGCGGTTAAAATTGGTTTTGAAAAACTTTTTCTTTGTTTATTGCTAATTTTTGATTTAATTATTTTTTGCTCGTCTCTAATTTGGGCAGCTTTTTCAAAATCTTGTTTAGCCACCATTTGTTTTTTCTTTTTTTCCAATAATGTATATTTCTTTTTTAAGCTATTTGTTAAATTATATTTATCAGAAAAATTAGTTGCTTTTAATGCTGATGCTTCGTCTAAAATATCTATTGCTTTGTCTGGAAAAAATTTATCATTTATGTATCTTTTTGTTATATTTAGAATTTCTAATAACACATTTTTCGGTATAATGATTTTATGAAAATTTTCATATTTTTTGGATAACCCTTCTAAAATTTTTAATGTTTCTTGTTCGCTTGGTTCGTTTATCACAACTTTTGCCATCCTTCTTTCCAAGGCGCTATCTTTTTCAATGTGTTTGCGAAAATCATCAAAGGTTGTGGCACCTATAACTCTAATTTCACCTCTTGCAAGTGCTGGTTTTAAAATGTTAGCGGCATCCATTGCTCCTTCTGCAGCGCCTGCGCCTACAATATTATGAATTTCATCAATAAAAATAATTGCGTTTTTATCTTTTTTTAATTCTTTAATAATTTTTGATAATCTGTTTTCAAATTCACCGCGGTATTTAGTTCCGCTAATCATACTTGCTAGGTCAATACTGTAAATTTGTTTACCAATTAAACTTGAAGGAACTTGGGATTTAGCAATTCTTTGGGCTAAACCTTCTACAATTGCTGTTTTCCCTACACCTGGTTCGCCTACTAAAACCGGGTTATTTTTGTGTCTTCGGTTTAAAATCACAATCATTCTGTTTACTTCATTGTCCCTGCCAATCAAAGGGTCAATTTCTCCTTTTTCTGCCTTTTCAGTCAAATTTATAGAAAATTCATCAAGTAATTTTTTAGATGTTTGTTTTTTAGTTATTAATCCTGAATTACCAAAAAAATTCCCGAGATCATTAATGTTATTATTAAAAATTTCGTTTAATAACGGATCATTTTCAAATTTTAATGTTCTCTCTTTTTTATTATTTTGCAAAGAATCAATATCAATATTATTTTCAATTAAAATTTGATATGCTCTTGATTGTTCAGATTTTAAAATCGCTGAGAATAAATCTTGATTTTCAACAACTGAAGACTTTCTTTTTTGTGCGATTGCGTATGCTTTTTCAATAATTTTTTTTGCATCATCTGAAAGGCCTGTTTTAAGAGTGTTTTTGGTAAATTTTGATAAACTTACAGCTAAATGAATTTTGTCAAAAGAAAGCCCTTGATTTGTAAGAACAAAATTAATATGGTCATCTATTTCAGAAAGTGCTAATAAAAAATGCTCGCTAGAAATAGCGGTTTCCATATTATCGGCATGCTTTTGAGCAGCTTTTAAAACATTTTTAGAATTATCTGAAAATCTATTAAAAAATTTCATTTATTCCTCCTTGCTGATTATCTATTATAAAAAATAACAAAAAAGATGTCAACCCAATGAATTTTTTAGTTAAAGATTATTATTTAACTTCTTTTTTAGGAGTTTTGTTTTTTATAGAATCAGTTTTTTTTATTTTTTTTGCAGATAAAGTTTTTTTTGAAGATTTTGTTTTTGAAGATTTTGTTTTTGTATTTTTATCGGACACTTTTTCAGGTTTTGCTTTTTCTTTTTTTTCGTCTTTTTCAACATCGATTTCATAACCAGTGAGCTTAGATGCTAAGCGCACATTTTGACCTTCTTTTCCAATAGCTAGGCTTAGCTGATCATCTGCAACTAAAACTTTAGCAGTTTTATTCTTTTTAGAAATCGTAACGGTTCTAATTTTTGCCGGAGAAAGTGCATTCTCAATAAATTTTTTAATGTCTTTATCATAAAGAACAATATCAATTTTTTCTTCACCAATTTCTGCAAGTACAGATTGGACACGTGTTCCTCTTTGACCAACACAAGATCCAATTGGATCAACTCCTTCTTGAGTTGCCTGAACTGCCATTTTGGTTCTTTTCCCAGCTTCTCTAGAAATTGACATTACTTCAACAGCGCCAGCATTAATTTCAGGAACCTCAAGTTCAAATAGTTTTTTAACAAGTTCGGGATGAGCCCTAGATACGGATACAAGTGGACCTTTTGGAGTTTTTTCAACAGAAACTAAATAAAGTTTTAATCTTTGGCCAATATAATATTTTTCGCTTCGCATTTGTTCTGATGGAAAAATGATTCCATTTGCTTTTCCCATATTCACAATAATTCTAGAACCCTCAATTTGCTGGACAACCCCTGTTAAAAGATGTCCTTCTTTTTCCTTGAATTCTTCATACAAAACATCGCGCTCAAGCTCGCGAATTTTCTGGACAATAACTTGTTTTGCAGTTTGAGCAGCAATTCTGCCATAATCTGCCGGGGCATCAATTTTTTCTTTAATCTCATCCCCTACTTTAATTTTTTTCTTTTTCTTTTTTGCGTCTTTTAATAAAATTTGATATTCAGGATTTTCAACTTCTTCAACAACATCAAAAACTCGATAAAAATTGGTTTTATTGGTTTTTTTATCAAATTTAGCTTCGATTTTTTGATTTTGATCTCCATAATCTTTTCTGTAAGCAGCAGCCATCGCCGCTTCAATAGTTGATAAAACCATATCTTCAGTTAAACCTTTTTCATCTGAAATTTGTCTGATTGAGGCTAAAAATTCTTTGTTCATAAATTTTGTTTAAATTTGGTATTTTTTTATAATTTTTATAATTTTGTTTTTAAAAAGGCGGCTTCAGCCGCTTTGTAATATATTATTATTGTATCAAATATTTGAAAGATGTCAAGGTTTACTCAACATTTGTTTTAGTTTTTAGACCATAAATGTAAAGGACATTAGTTCTCGTTTTTAAATTTTAGAAAAGATTGAAACAACTACAAAATATTTGCTAATATCACTAACGGTTGTGCTTTTGGGGCGTGCTAAAATATGTTGGTCGAGTTATGTAGGCATAAATTTTAGGCAGACGCTTGCCACATTGAGTCGTGATAAACAATGCCATTGCGTGGGTAAGTCTTGTGTTGTTCCAAAACCATCAAATGAGAATTATGTGATTAATATGATTAAATAACTTCTTTGGCAGTTTTTAGGTTCTACCTATACAATGGCATGTTACGCCATGGATATTTTATAATAAAATTATTAATTATCAATGTTAAATTGTGATATGATATTTTTACTTTGGTAAAAATGTCTTAATATCAATTATGACATCATAAACATTTTTAGCAGAAATTAATAACATTTTTTAGCAGATCTGCTATAATAAGGCTATGAAAAAATATTATTTAATAGGAATTGGTGGGATTGGTTTATCTGGAATTGCTAAGATTTTAATTGAACAAGGTCATCAAGTTTCTGGTTCAGATATGAATAAAAATTTCCAGACCGATTCGTTAGAAAAACTTGGCGCTAAAATTTTTATTGGTCAAAAAAAAGAAAACATTACATCAGATATCGACGCGATAATTGCGAGTTCTGCAATCCCAGAAGATAATCCAGAAATTTTAGCTGCTAAAGAAAAAGATATTAAAATTTTTCATCGCGATGATTTTTTACCAGAACTAACAAAAAACAAAAAAGTAATTGCAATTGCTGGAACACATGGTAAAACAACAACCTCTTCCATTGTTTCCCACTTACTTATTGAAGCTGGCTTTGATCCGACATTTTTAGTTGGTGGGGTTTTAAAAAATTACGGGACAAATGCTCGTGCTGGCAAAGGAGAATATTTTGTAATTGAAGCTGATGAATTTGGGAATGCTTTTTTAGGTTTATCCCCTTTTGTTGCTGGAATAACAAACATTGAATACGATCACCCAGATTTTTTTAAAAATGAAAAAGTTTATTTAGAATCATTTCAAAAATTTATTGACAATATTTTACCAAATGGATATTTAATAAAAAATGCTGAAGACTATTTAAGTAATTTGATAAAATCAGATATTTTAACTATCGTTTTTAGTCAAAAAGAAACGAGTGATTATCAAATTCAAAATTTTATTCAAAAAGATTCAGGATCAGAGTTTTTAATTAAAACAAAACAAAAATCAGTTCAAATAATTTCCCCACTTTTAGGAATCCACAACGCAAAAAATATTTTAGTCGCATATGCAATTGCTAATATTTTAAAAATTTCAGACAGTATTTTTGTCTCTGCTATTTTAAGCTTTCAAGGAACAGGGAGACGATTAGAAAAACTTTTTGAGTCAAAAAAAATTAGAGTTTTTTCTGATTACGCGCATCATCCAACAGAAGTAAAAACTGTTTTAAATTCATTCCCCTATTCTAAAAATTTGATTGCAGTTTATCAACCACACCAGTTTTCAAGAACAAAAAAATTTATTGAGCAATATAAAAATATTTTTAAAAATGCGAATCAAGTTGTTCTGTTGCCGATTTTCAAGTCGCGTGACAAAAAAGATTTTGGGTTTTCAATCTTTGACTTGAAAAAAAATATTGATCACCCAAATATTGAAGTTTGCGAAGATTTTAATAAATTGTCTAAAATAATCAAATTAAAATGC
>CAYUUY010000026.1:0-10649 GCA_964448035.1 uncultured Candidatus Saccharibacteria bacterium | reverse complement strand
ATCTTTTAGGTTACATTAAAACATTGCCAGGTTTAATTTTAATAATAATAATTCCGGCAACAATTATTATTTATGAAGAACTAAAAAATGTCCGCAAAGAAGCTATTGAGCTAGTAAGAAAAAAAGCTGAAAGAAAAAAGAATAATAAAGAAAAAATAAAAAGAAAAGGAAAAGATGATTAAAATCATCAAAAGTTTTTTTGTATTTTTTGCCTCAATTTTTATTGTTACTACAGCTACTGGTGCATACTTGGTAGACTCTACAACTATTCCTAACAATCAATTTTCAATCGGCACTTGGTATTCGCCCCCAGAAATAATTATTAACGAAGTTTATTATGATGTTGATATTCCGGGAGGACAAGCAGAATGGCAAAATGAATGGGTTGAGATTTATAATAATTCTTCCAGTCAAGTAAATCTAAAAAATTGGAAAATTTCCGATTTGGCTGGTCCAGATAGGATTTTTCTAAACGATTTTATTATTCCAAGTAAAAGTTTTGCTTTAATTACAAATAATAATAGCACTTGGTCTTTTTGGCCAAGTATTCCGACGCTGACTCCAAAATACGAACTAAATGCTAATATCGGTTCAGGTTTAAATCAAACATCGGATTCAGTAATCCTTAAAGATGATTTGGGCAATATTATTTCGCAAATGAGCTATTCTTCTGGTTCAGACAAACATTCTTGGGAAAGAAGCCCAGCAGTGAGTGGCAATTTTATTTTAAATAATATACCAAGCCCTGGTTTAGGAATTTAAATTAAATTTATGAATATTTTAAAATCAAAAAAATTTATTCGAATTTGGTTAATTGCAGTAATTTTAAGTTTAAGTTATTTTGCAAATCAAGTTCAGGCAATCGATAAAAAAATATCAGTTATTTATCAGCCAAGCACTTTTTCAAAAATAGAGAACGCTGAGCCTGGGAAAGATTACACTAGACAATTTTCGGTTTTAAACAACAGTTCAGAAAATCAAAAATTAGGTATGAAAGTTAATAATCTCTTAGGCAATCTGGATTTTGCAAAAAAAATAAATTTAATTATTAAAAATAACCAAAATCAAGAATTATTAAAACAAAATATCAAAGCAGCCAATGAAAGCATTCAAGAATTTTATTTAGCAGATGTTGGACCGAATAGTCAAACAGATTATAAAATAATTTCAAAAATGTCTGAAAATACTTCAAACCAATACCAAAATAATAAAATTACTTATGACATTCAGTTTGGTTTTATTGCACCAGATGGTTTTCAAGCCCAATCTTCTAACGAAGTAATTAACAATATCTCGAACAAAGCAAGAAATTTAATTGCTAACTTGAAAAATGACCAAGAAGAAAAAAATGATACAAATAATCAGTTTAATAAAACTGAAAATAAAGAAGTTTCCGGAGTATCAACTAATGAAAATGTTACAAAGAATAGCAGTTTTTTTGATAAATATTGGTATTTTTTCCTTATTCTTTTAATAATTTTCCTATTTTTATTATGGTGGTTTTTAATATTTAAGCGTCGTCGAGATCAAAATCAAGAAGAAAAGAAATCTAAATAAATCAATTAATATTTTTAAAATTAAAATTATTTTTATATTTCGAACAAGTGCGAAATATTTATAGCTTTTTAAATTAAAAATCGCATACCAAATTGATAAAACTTTAAACATATTAGTGAAGATAAATATTTTTTTTAATTTTTAGGCACATAATCTGCAAAATACAGTTGTTGATTTTTTATTATGCACAAGCTAATTGTTGTTATACACAGCCTTATACACAAGTTAATGTTTGACAAATTAGAAAATGTTTGCTATAATAGTAATTAGATAATGCAGTGAGCTGATCTTTCCAACCTTTAAGGAGGATCAGTGAAAAATACAATTCAAAAAATTACTTTCATTGCAGCTTTGCTCTCAATCGTTAGTTTTAATATTTTTTTACCTCAGTTTGCTTTAGCAAACTCAGATTTAAAATCCAAAATTATTCAATTAACAAACATTGATCGTTCTCAATTTGATCTTCCAATTTTAAAAAATAATAGTGAACTTGATCATGCAGCATATTTAAAAGCTCAAGATATGATAAATAATGATTATTTTGCTCATACTTCACCACGAGGTAAAGATTCTTGGTATTGGTTTGAAAAAGCCAATTATGATTATCATTACGCAGGTGAAAACTTAGCAATTAATTTTAATAATGCTAATGAAGTTAATAACGCTTGGATGAATAGCCCGACCCATAGAGAAAATATTTTAAATAAAAATTATTCAGAGATTGGTATTGCTATAATTTCAGGAGAATTTGACAAAAAAGACACAACAATTATTGTGCAAATGTTTGGAAAAGAATTTAAAACTAAAACCGTTGTTAATAAGCAAAAAGTAATTAATGAAAAAAATATTGCTGGTAATGAAATAAAAGAAAATAAAGATATTTCACCACAAATTCAAAAAATTATGAAAATTGTTGCTTATGTAAACCCGTTTTCATTGTTATTTGTTTAATAAATATGAAAATGAGGTTAAATGAAATTTATAAAAAATTCACCACTTGTTTAAGTGGTGAATTTAGTTCTTGACATAGAAATTTCTTTTGTTAGCATAGTAAATAGGTCTTAGGAATTTTTCTTAGGGCTTTGTTCATCATAACTATTCGTGAAAATTTTAAAGCATTCTTGCCTATGGCAAAAGCTATGGGGCACCAAGAAATGCTTACTACTCCATGAAGGAGGGGGCAGTAAGTATTTTTTGGTGTTTTTTAAAATAAAATATTTTAAGGAGAAAAAATGAAAAAAACGTTAGAAAAGGGGAGAAAGCTATTGGTTTTTATAACTGCAATAGGGGTTGTAGCAATAAACTTAACCTTTTTGCTTCAACCAAAAAAAGCTAAAGCAGCTAGTGCTGAAATTATTATTGACGACGGGGATAATGAAGATTATGGTATTTTTCAATCATTTGTTGATTGGAGACATGTTGAAAAACCTAGCGGAATTAATAATGATTTTTATGTTGTTAATGCAGACATTGGAGAGAGTGGAACAGCTAAATGGATTCCAAACATTTCTGTTGCTGGCAGTTATGATGTATCTATCCATTGGTCTGCAGGCACTGCCAGATCGACAGAGGTTAAATATACTATTCACACAACGGGTAACAACTCTTATGGTTACGATATTGATCAGACAATTGATCAGACAAGAGATGCATCCGGCAATTTAGTTACAGAGCAAACTTATTCAGGTTGGAAATGCTTGGGTTCCTATCAATTTGAAGTTGGAAACAGTGGATATGTTGAAATAAACGCGGGAACTAGTGGATATACTTCAGCAGATGCTGTTAGATTTGTTCATACTAATGATACGCCATCGGTTCCAGTATTATCTTCTCCAGCAGATAATTATTACACAAATCAAGCTGCTATTAATCTTTCTTGGCAAGCTTCGACAGATTCAGATGATCCAGCAATAACCTATGATTTAATTATCAATGGGAATCCAGAAGCTTCAGGGCTTGTAGGCACTAATTATGATCTGGATATTTCTGCTTATGTTGACGGAGAATATAATTGGCAAGTCAGAGCTTTTGATAACGAAAATTATTCTAATTATTCAAGCCCTCGCAAACTTATTTTAGATAGAATTTCTCCCAAAGCTCCAACAGGAATTAGTATAGTCCAAAATGGTAACCAAATTGATCTTTCCTGGGGCAAAGTTAGCGATGCAGTATCTTATAATATCAGAAGAGCATCCAGCCCATACGAGAGGATCGCTTCTGTTTCTGGATCTCAAACCAGCTACACAGATAAAAATATTGAATCAGGAAAAACTTATTCTTACATAATTCAGGCTGTTGACGCAGCTGGAAACTCGGCAAGCTCATCTGTAATTAAAATTTTCTTTTCAAACGGTGATGATAGTAGCACAATGGTTACAGATACGGAGTTGCCAGTTGCTAGCAGTGCAGCCGTATCAGCACCGAAAATCGCTGCTTATTCAGCAGAAAAAGAAATTGTTACTGAAACACCAGAAGCAACCGAAAAGGAAATTGATACTACGGATTTAGATCTGGAAAAAGACGTTGAAGGCGCTGCAACAGAAAATGGCGATAGCAAAAACTGGCCGCTTATAATTGGAATGATTTTAGCAGGCGCAGTCATTTTATTTTGGCTCTATTATTGGTATATTTCTTGGCAAGAAAAGAGAAAATTAAAAGAAATCCGTTCATTCAAAAGACTTAGAAAAATTAGAAACGGAAGTGTAAAAACCAAAACTTCTATTAGAAAAAAACCCACAAGACCAAAAAAAAGCAGGCGAAAAAAATAATTAATCTCTTGAAACAAAAAATCCCCTGAAAAGGGGATTTTTTAATTAATAAACTCATAATGCCAGGGGTGGGGATCGAACCCACGACCTCGGGCTTATGAGTCCCACGCTCTAACCGACTGAGCTACCCTGGCAGATGCTTTTGGATAATTTTCTAATTAATAATTATTAAGCCGTTTAATTTTAACCCAGCACTGAATTTATTCTGATGCTGGGTAACTGACTGAGCTACCTTGGTGAATAATTAAACTTGAAGCTCGGATCGGATTAATAAATTTGGTAGCGGGGGTAGGAATTGCACCTACGACCTCCTGGTTATGAGCCAGACGAGCTACTACTGCTCTACCCCGCAATATTATTTCTTAAATAAATAATCAAACCAATTTTGCCAATTTGATCCTTGGATTTGATTGTTAATTGTTAATGAGCTTTCTTCGTTTTTTTCTTCTGCGTTATTCCCCTGATCGCTGTCAGAAATTATAATTACTGATTCTCCTGGTTTAGCATATCCGAGTTTAAGTCTTGCTTGTCTTTCTTTATAACTTTCTGTTTGATAATATTTATTTAGCTCTTCAGTCTCTTTGTTATAATCTTCAAGCTCAGTAATTTCTTTTTCAAGTTCGGAAATGCTTTTGTTGATTCCATAATTTGACCAAGCAGATTTACCTACTAAAAATAAAATATAGCATAAAAGGATAATTGGGAAAATACTTCTGAACCAATCTATCTTTTTTCCTGATTTTTGATGAATTTGGTTCATAATGCTTGTAAAAATATTATATAATAATCTTAATCTAAATACAATACTGTTAATGCTTAAAAAGGCTTGCTCTTTTATTTTATCTAAAAATATCTTATAATAAAAGATAGTTTTACCTGTTTTGGTAATAATATTTTAATTTAATTTAAGGAGAATAATGGGCTGTTCAACACAAAAAATCATTTATGTTTTACTCGGAATTTTTATTTTTGTAACAATTTATAGTTTTTTGTCTCCACAAAAAGAAAAAATTGCTGATATTCCAATTTCTGAGCTTGTCCAAGAGATTCAAAATGAAAAAGTGGAAAAAATTATTGTTGAAGGTCAAACAATCAATATTGAACTTAAAAATGGACAAAAGCAAAAAACTAACAAAGAAGAAAATGCTTCATTAACAGAAGTTCTAACAAATTCTGGAATTGAAGTTGGCGATGTAAATATTGAGGTTAAAGATTCTACTGCAAATCAATATTGGATTTCTTTTTTATCTGGAATTTTGCCAGTACTTTTAATTGGTGTTTTTATTTATTTTATGTTTCGTACTGCTCAGGCTGGAAATACAAAAGCAATGTCTTTTGGCCAATCTCAAGCAAAACTGGTAGATTTTGGCAATAAAAAAATAATGTTTTCAGATGTTGCCGGTCTTAGAGAAGCTAAACAAGAGCTTACTGAAGTAGTTGATTTTTTAAAAAATCCAGGAAAATTTAGAAAACTTGGCGCTGAAATACCAAAAGGAGTTCTTTTAATTGGTCAACCAGGAACTGGAAAAACACTACTTGCTAAAGCTGTGGCAGGTGAAGCAGGGGTGCCTTTTTTTTCAATTTCTGCATCTGAATTTGTGGAAATGTTTGTTGGTGTTGGCGCATCTCGAGTTCGTGATTTATTCGAAAAAGCTAAAAAAAGCGCGCCAGCAATTATTTTTGTTGACGAATTAGACGCAGTCGGTCGGTTGCGCGGAGCTGGTCTTGGCGGCAGCCACGACGAAAGAGAACAAACCTTAAACCAAATTTTAGTAGAAATGGATGGATTTGGCACAGATACCAATGTAATTGTTTTAGCAGCCACCAACAGGCCAGATGTACTTGACCCAGCTTTGCTTCGGCCTGGCAGATTTGATAGACAGGTAGTGCTTGATTTGCCAAAAAAATCAGACAGAGAAGAAATTTTAAAAGTACATACTCGAAATAAACCTCTAAAATCAAGTGTTAATTTAGAAAAAATAGCTGCTTCTACTGTTGGTTTTTCTGGCGCTGATTTAAAAAATTTAGCAAACGAAGCCGCAATCTTAGCTGCTCGAGATAATCAAAAATCAATTTCAATGAAGGATATGGAGGATTCAATTGAAAAAGTAATTCTTGGGCCAGAAAGAAAGTCGTTGGTACTTGATGAAAAAGAAAAGCAAATAACTGCTTATCACGAGGCGGGGCATGCAATTGTTTCTAGATTCTTGCCAGAGTGTGATCCAGTTAGAAAAGTTTCGATTATTGCTCGTGGGGTTGCTCTTGGCGTAACACTAATGATGCCAGATGATGATAAACATTTAATAAGTAAAACTAAACTCGAACAAGAAATTGCTACAATGTTAGGTGGCAGGGTTGCCGAGAAAATAATATTTAATGAAATAAGCAGTGGCGCAGAAAATGATTTAGAAAAAGCAACTGATATTGCCAGAAAAATGGTAACACGTTATGGAATGAGTGAAGCTTTAGGCCCAGCTAGTTTTGGGGAATTACAAGAAAAAGCTTTTTTGGGAAAAGAATTAGCAATGCATAAAAACTATTCTGAGAAAACCGCAGCGCTTATTGACTCAGAAATTGAAAGAATTATTAAAGAAGCGCAAACTCAAGCAGAAAAAATTTTAACAACTAAAAAAGTTTTGCTTGATAAAGTGGTTAAAACTTTGATTGAAAAAGAAACTATTAGTGGTAAAGAATTAGACAAGATATTAAAAATTAGTAGCAAAAACAATAAAAAATAATTACAATGTTTGAAAAATTAAAACAGAAATTCTCCGCTGAAAATAATTTCACGAGCGCTACTTTAATTTTAATTATTACTCTAATTTGTTCAAATGTTTTAGGACTTTTAAGAAATCGTTTTTTAGCTCAAAAAATTCCTCAATATGATCTTGATACTTATTTAGCTGCTTTTCGCGTGCCAGATTTGCTTTTTAATTTATTGGTTCTTGGCGCAATTTCTGCTGTTTTTATTCCGGTTTTCACAGAATATATTAGCAAAAAAAATTACAAAACTGCTTGGCATATTGCAAATTCAATGATTAACTTAATTGTAATTGCAGTTGTAATTTTATCTGTAGTTCTTTATTTTGCAATGCCTTGGATTGTAAATTTTATTGTGCCTGGTTTTGATGATCCACAAATAACACAAACAATTAAATTGTCACGACTTTTATTATTCTCTCCGCTTTTTTTTGGTTTAAGCTATGTTTTTTCTGGAATTTTAAATTCTTTTAAAAGGTTTTTAGTTTATAGCTTAGCGCCTCTTGTTTATAATTTGGCAATTATTGTCGCAATTTTTCTTTTTGCGGATAATTTAGGAGTTTGGGGAATTGGTATTGGAGTAATTTTTGGTGCTTTTTTTCATATGTTTATTCAAGCCCCTGTTGTTTACAAACTTGGTTGGCGATGGCAGCCAATTTTTGATTTTAAACATGAAGAAGTAAAAAAAATGGGCAAGTTGATGATCCCGCGCGTTGTCGGTTTGGCATCTTCGCAAATAGTGTTAATTGTTTTTACTTATTTGGCTTCAATGTGGATAGGGCATGTTACTTATTTTAATTTTGCCAATGACATTCAAACTTTTTTTTCTGTTGTATTTGGGTCCTCGTTTGCGATCGCAATGTTCCCAATTTTATCTGAAAATGCAGCTAAAGCAGAAAGCCAAGAGTTTGCTAAAAATTTAGCAATTGCTTTTAAGCAAATTATTTATTACACATTGCCACTTTCAATACTTGTAATTATGCTGCGTGCTGAGATTGTTCGGCTTATTTTAGGAACCGGTTTTTATGATTGGAACGCGACAATTATTACTGCAGATGCTTTAGGCGCTTTTGCCGTAGGCGTGTGGGCAGCGAGCTTGGTGCAGCTGCTTGCTCGCGCATATTATGCTCATAAAGATACTTTGCGACCAACAATTATTTCTTTAATTTCTGCTACAGTAACAATTGTGTTTGGAATTTATCTTTCAAAAGGACACGGGAATTGGCAAGGGTTAGAATCAGTAGGACTTGCATTCGCTAGTAGTATTGGCAGTATAATAAATTTCTTTTTACTTGCCAGCTTTCAAAAAGAGAAAAAATATTTTTGGAATAAGGAACTGCTTTACACAATTTTAAAATATTTAATAGCAATTATTTTTATGATTATTGCAACTCAAATTTCAAAAATATTTTTAGGAAATATTGTAAACATGAGAACTTTCGCCGGAGTGTTTATCAAAACAATTATTAGTTTAATTATTGGAATTGCAACCTATCTCAGTTTAACGTATTGGTGGAAATGTGACGAACTTGAATCTTTTATGAAAATTTTTAGAAGAAAAACTCAAGGAATTGAACAAAAAAGTGGGGAAGCAATTGAAGAACAAAGCAAAACAGATAATTAACAAAACGATCTCAACTACTAATTTTAAAATTATGAAAAATAATATTCGAAATTTCTGCATAATTGCTCATATTGATCACCCCGCACTATATTTACTTTTCCTCAAAGCTTACAGCTTTGCGTCAAAAGAGCACAAGCGCGGGGCAAGAATCAAAATCTCAGGGGTAATTCAATGAAAAAACTGATTCGCAATTTTTGTATTATTGCTCATATTGATCATGGTAAGTCAACGCTTGCAGACCGGCTTCTTGAAATTACTGATACAATCAGCCAAAAACAAATTAAAGAACAATTTTTAGATCAGCTGGATTTAGAAAGAGAGCGGGGAATTACAATTAAAATGCAACCAGTGCGAATGCTTTGGAATCAAAACGGGCAAGAATATATTTTAAATTTGATTGATACTCCAGGTCATGTTGATTTTTCTTATGAAGTTTCTAGATCGCTTAAAGCTGTTGAAGGCGCAATTCTTTTAGTTGATGCAACACAAGGTGTGCAAGCCCAAACACTTTCAAATATTAAACTTGCGCAAGAAGCAGGGCTTACAATAATTCCAGTAATTAATAAAATTGATATGCCTAGCGCAGATATAAAATTAGCGTCAGAGCAAATCCAAGAAATTTTAAAAATTAACAATCAAGAAATTCTTCATATTTCTGCTAAAACAGGCGAGGGAGTAAAGGAAATAATACAAAAAATAATACAAGACATTCCGGCTCCAAAATCATTTTCAGAAATATCTCCAGCATTAAAATCAAAACAAATTAAAGCATTAATTTTTGATTCACTATACGATTCTTACAAAGGCGTAATTGCTTATGTTCGAGTTTTTGAAGGAGAAATTACGCAGAGTCAAAAAATTCGGCTGTACCGAGCTCAGAAAGATAGTGAGGCAGTGGAGGTAGGGTATTTTAGTCCTCAATTTCAAAAATCATCAAAAATTGGAGTTGGTGAAATAGGATATGTGGCTACGAATTTAAAAACACTTGAAAATATCAAAATCGGCGATACAATTACCCTCTCCCCTAGCGAAAAAAATTTTTCGCCAATTTCTGGATACAGAGAACCCCAGCCAATGGTTTTTGCTTCTTTTTTTCCAATAAAAGGCGAGGGGATAAATGCTTTAAAAATTTCACTTGAAAAATTTCAGCTTTCTGACAGCGCTTTTCAATTTGAGCCTGAAACTTCTTATAGCTTTGGCACTGGTTTTCGTTGCAGTTTTTTAGGATTACTACATATGGAAATTGTGGCAGAAAGACTTAAACGAGAATTTGGTCAAGAATTAGTTGTAACTAGCCCTAGCGTGTCTTACAATGTAATTTTGAAAAACGGAGAAACAAAAGAAATTCAGAATGCAGAAAATTTGCCAGATCCAAGCCAGGTTGAGGAGATCCAAGAGCCTTGGGCAGAGGTTGAGATTATTTCCCCTGCTGAGTATTTAAGTCAAGTAATGCAATTGATTAATTTATCGCGAGGAATTGTGACTAGCACTGAAAATTTTTCTGAAAAAAATTTAAAAATTAAATCTGAAATTCCCCTCTCCTCTATCGCCCAAAATTTTTATGACGATTTAAAAAATGCCAGTCGTGGTTTTGCTTCAATGAACTATAAAATTATTGGCTATCGCCGTGGCGATTTAGTCAAGCTAGAAATTTTGATCAATTCTGAAATTTTTGCTGGATTTTCAAAAATCGTAACAAAAGAAGAGGCAAATAAAATTGCAGAGAAAACACTTAAAAAATTAAAAGATTTAATCCCCCGCCAAATGATTCAAATAATTTTACAAGCTCGTATTGGCGGTACAATCATTGCTCGGGAAACAATAAAAGCATTTCGAAAAGATGTTACAGCTAAACTCTATGGTGGTGATAGAACCAGAAAAGACAAATTACTTAAAAAACAGGCAAAAGGAAAAAAGAAAATGTTTGGCCGCGCAAACAT
>CAYUUY010000025.1:0-11179 GCA_964448035.1 uncultured Candidatus Saccharibacteria bacterium | reverse complement strand
TTTGAGCCCTAGGATTAGTTGGTTAGGAAAGCGAGCGCGAATCAAAACTTATTGGGAAATTTTTCAAGGAAAGATTTGAAAAAAAATATCTTAAAATGAATATCTCAGATATCGTCTCCGACATTCGCTAACGCTCAGTCAAGACAAATTATCAAAACATAAATTATAAATAATAATTAGTTCTCATTTCATTCGAACAATAAATTACTCAAAATACACTGCTTATTGCTAATTACTATTTGCGGGCTTTATTTTTCCAGAATTATTTTTTATACTAAATATAAGATGAAAAAAAGAATTTTGTCAGGCATTCGGCCAACAGGGGATTTGCACATCGGCCATTATTTGGGCGTGATTTCGAATTGGGTTGAGTTGCAAGAAGAATTTGATTGTTATTATATGATTGCTGATTTGCACGCAATCACTTCGTCATACGATAAAGAAAAGTTTCAAGATAAAATTTTGGAAACCCTGGCTGTTTATATGGCTTGCGGCTTGGATCCAGAAAAAGTGACTTTGTTTAAGCAGTCAGATATTTCTGAGCACACTGATTTAGCGTGGCTTTTTAATTGCATAACACCAATGGGTGAGCTTTCGCGAATGACCCAATTTAAGGAAAAATCAGAAACTCAGGCTGAAAATGTAAATGCTGGACTTTGGGATTATCCAGTTTTAATGACTGCTGATATTTTAATTTACAACGCAGATTTAGTTCCAGTTGGCGAAGATCAGCTTCAGCATGTTGAATTTTCACGCACTTTAGCGCGAAAATTCAATAATCAATTTGCTAAAGTTTTTAATGAACCAAAAGCGCTGTTAACAAAAGAACCGCGAGTTAAATCTTTACTTTATCCGAACAAAAAAATGTCAAAAACCGATGCTGCTGGAAATTATATTGCAATTTTAGACCCGCCAGAAATTATTGAAAAGAAAATCGGTTCAGCAGTAACAGATACTGGTCCAAGCGGAACTAAAACTCCAGGAGTTGAAAATTTATTTAGGTTGCTTGAGGCTTTTTCGCCAAAAGAAATTTACAATAATATGGATAATCAATACGAAATTGGAGACTTAAAATATTCTGAGCTTAAAAAAGTTTTATCTGATTCAATTACTAAAAAATTAGTGCCAATTCAGCAAAAATATCAAGAATTAATTTCTAATCCAGAAAATTTGTATCAGATTCTTGAATCAGGTAATTCTCAAGCTCGGAAAGTGGCTTCAGAAAATCTAAAAAACGCAAAAAAAGCAATGGGATTGATTTAACTTTTTTAGCTTAATGTTTAAAGTCCAAGAATTATTTGTTTAATTTTTCCTTCTGCTTCTAAGGCAGAATTTTTATTTTTGGCTTCAATATTTAATTTAATAACTGGTTCTGTGCCAGAAGGTCGGATATTAAACCAAAAATTTGGCATTTCAACAGACAAACCTTCAAATTTATCAATTTTAGCCCCTTGAGCCTTAAAATAATTTTCAATTTTAGTAATTGTTTTTTCTTGATTTTCCACTTTAAATTTTTCTTCACGCATCGTGTAATATTTTTTAACTATTGGTTCTAAGATTTTTGAAAGTGTTTTATTATTTTTAGATAAAATATCAAGAATTTGAATAATTGCTAAATCAGCATTATCTGTGCAATAAGAATCTTTAAAATAAAAATGCGAACTCATTTCAGCGCCAAAAAGAATATTTTCGCTAATCATTTTTTCTTTCATTTTAGTATGCCCAATTTTTGATAAGATTAACTTCCCACCAGCACTTTCAATAATTTCTTTTGCGCTTTTAGACGATCGAACGTCATATAAAATTTTTGACCTGGGATTTTTTTCAAGCAAATTAGTAGTGATTAAAGCGCCAATTTGTTCTCCTCGATAGTCTTTACCTTTTTCATCTAAAAAAACTACCCGGTCGCCATCGCCATCAGTAGCGATTCCTAAATCAGCTTTATTTTCGATTATTTTTTGTTGAAGCTCTTTAATATTTTGTTCTTCAAGCGGATGAGGTAAATGCGCAGGAAAATTGCCGTCTGGTTTTAAATTTAAGCCAATAATTTTAAGCTCAGGGATTTTTGAAAAGAATTCATAAATACTAATTCCACCCATACCATTTCCAGCATCAACAACAATTTTTAATGGTTTTAGGTTAATTTTTTTAAGTTGTGAATTTAGAAAATCAAAATATTTCGGCCAAATATTAATTTTTGTTAATTTTCCTGTGCTTTTTTTAGATAAGTTTTTTTGACTAAATTTTTTTAATTTTTCTAGCCCTTGATTAAACTCTAAGCCAATTTTATCTTGCCACCAAAATTTAATGCCATTATATTCTTTTGGGTTGTGGCTGGCAGTGATTGTAGCTCCTGCTAAAACATCAAGCTCGTAAATTGAGTAATATAAAACAGGGGTTGGGATTTCTCCTAAATCCAAAACATCACAGCCAGAATCAAGCGTGCCGGAGACAAAAGCTTTTTTTATTTTCGGAGAAGTTAAACGGCAATCAGAACCGACTAAAATTTTTTTGGCTTTTAACATTTCTGGATAAGCGCGCCCGATTTTATAAGCATATTCAATATCAAATTCGTTCGGAACAATTCCTCTAACATCATAAGTTTTAAAAATTATATCAAAATTGTTCAAAATCCTCCTAATTTTATTGGTTAGTAGTTGGCTTTGGGTAAAGATCTGGAGATTTATAAATGCTTTTAAAGGTATCAGTTTTGATTAGCTTGCCATCCTGATGAATTTCACGATTAAATGAAGTTGCCATTGACCTGTCTGGGTTTTGCCATAAAATTTGCAAAGAAGTTATTTTTCCTTCTTTAGTTTTGGTGCCATAAAAATCAAAGAAAATTCTTGTTCCTAAAATCCTAGTTTGAATTAAAATATAATTATTTGTGTCATTAATAAATTTTACATCAGGATGAGGAGAATAAATTGTAGCATCAACGCCTGGTCCGTATGGCCAATCATAATAAGTTACTCTATAAGCATGATTTCTGCGTTCAGTTATTGGTAAGCCAGCTAGAAGTGCTGAGCGGAACATTGTTGTGGCAACTTGGCAAAGCCCGCCGCCATATTCAGGTACGGTTTTATTTTCTTTAATAACTAATTCTGGCACAAATCCGTGTTCAGCATCAACTGGTCCAAGAATAGTATTAAGTGAAAATTCTTCTCCAGGTTTAATTAAATAACCATTGAATTTTTCAGCACCAACTCGAATGTTGGTTGAGCGATTATAGCTTGACCCTGCGAAAGAGGACATACCCTCAGCAATTTTTTCTTTAATCCCCAATTTATTTAGATTTTTTTCTGTAATTTCTGGCAAAACTTCAGCTAATTCAACTGAAACATGGCGATTCTCGGTTTTTGAAAGAGCTTTTTCTAAATCGATTTTTAATTTCTTATAATTAATCCCATAGCCATTTTTGCTTGCGTTAATAACATTAAGTTTATTATTTTCAAATGAAAGTCTTACGTTCTCTGGCTCAGTTTCGATAAAACCGATTTTTTCTTGAATATTTGATTTTAATTTTTCTTCATCAAGCTCAATAACGAGCTGAGGTTTTTTCTTTTTTGGATAAGTTTTTTCATTAAATAAAATCCATGTTACAATTTCTTCAGGCTGAAATTCTACTTCATCTTGATGATGATTGTTAATATAATCAAGAGTAATATTTTTTGAAATAAAAATCAGAGCTTTTCTTCGAACGCTTGCATTATCCGTTTGAATTATTTGCGGTTCTATTGTTGTTATTGGAACCTGAATTGAGCTTGTTTTTAATTGAGCAATTTCTTGAGTTATTGTGTTTCTAAGTTCTAATTCTGATATTTCTAATCCTTTTTTAGCTTCAATATCAAGTAAATTCAAGTTTTCAAACTTTAAACTTGCGTTTGAAGCAGGATATTCAATTTCTTTTTTAATTGAATCAGAATAAGCAGTAAAAACCGAATCATTTATTTTTGCGTCAAGATTTAAATTATGAGCTTGGAAAAGAAGTTTTGCTCTTTTTAATAATTGTTCAGAATAATTGCCTTTGCGCCCATATTCCTGTGCTTTTTCAAGGCTATTTTCTAAATCAAAATGAATATTTTTTTGAATTTTTAATTCCCATTTTCTTTGGCCATAATTAGCAATAATATAACCGTTTTCTTTGTATAAATTTATTTTATTTTCAAGTTGTAGTTTGGACAAACTTAAATTTTTTTCAAGCTTAACTCCAGCAACTTCTAAGTTCGGGAATGCTCTATTTTGATAAATAAATTCTTCTAATATTAAAAATATTATAAATAAAGCAAAAACTGAAAAAATAATTCCAAAAACAAATAAAAAATTTCGCCAAAATTTTTTATTATTTTTTGACTCTTTTTTTAATTTATGAGTTGATTTTTTAATTTTTTGATACAATGCATCAAAGGCTTTCATAAGCCACATTTTTTGTTTTTGTTTTCTATTTTCAATATATAAAAAATTAGTAAGAGAAACAAATTATTTTAGATTATTGTAAACTTCTTTGTATAATTTTAAAATTCCTAGCGCCATTTTTTGCCATGAATATTTTTTGACTTGCTGAAATCCGTTTTTTCTAAGGTTTGTTAAAGCTTTTTTATCAGAAATTGTTTTGTTAATAACATCTGTCATATTTTTAATTGAATATGGATTAAAATATTTAGCTGCCTTACCGCAGACTTCTGGAATGCAAGAAGAATTAGCGGCAATTACCGGAGTACCTGAGGCCATACTTTCAAGAGGAGGAATGCCAAAACCTTCTTGAAGCGAAGGAAAAATAAAAGCCAAAGCGCCGTTATACCAATAAACAAGTTCGTTTTCTGGTACAAAACCAGGTCTTAAAATATCTTTTTCAAGATTAAGCTTATTAATTGTTTCAGAAACTTCTTTCCAAGAATCATTTTCTTTGCCAGTTAAAACTAAATAGCCGGTGAATTTCTTTTCTTTTTTTAGCTTATGATACGCTTTTAATAAGCGGATCAAATTTTTATGAGGTCGCCACTGCCCAACATAAAGTAAATATGGTTTATCAATTTTGTTTTTTTTCAAAAAATTATTTATTTCTTTTTGAGGTAAAACTTTATAGCCATCTGCGGCGCCTTCATAGATAACCTCTATTTTTGAAGGCTCGGTTTTAAAAAGACCAATAATATCGTCTTTAGTCCTTTGGCTTGCAGTAATAATTTTTATTGATTTTTGAACTGCATGTTTTACCACTTTTCTAAAACCAAGTTGATGAATAACATCCTTTTTTGAGCGGCTTGGAAAAAAATAAAGAGTTAAATCGTGAATAGTGCAAATAAAAGGTTTTCTCCAAAAGGTTGGATGATTGAAATTTAAAAAATGAATAAAATCAAATTTTTGTTTTTTTAACTCAGATGGTAATTTAATTTGTTCGGCTATTGAATAATGGTTTGATTTAACGCCAAAAGCGGAAAAATTTTTTTGTTTAATAATTTTTTTAAAATCAAGCAAATCTTTTTCAAGCAGAATAATTAAGTATTCATTCTGATGATCAATTTTTGCTAGATTTTTTATAAATTCTTGAGTATATCTACCAAGCCCGGCAGTTTCTTTATCCCAAAAACGAGCATCAATCGCGATTTTCATTTTTTTCCTTTTTTTTTAAGATTTTTTACTGCCACCTTTTTTACAATTTCTGTGATTTCTGATTCAATGTCAAAAAATCTAATATAAAGTCTAAAAACTAAATAAAAAAGTAAAATAATCGCTAGATAGAGCGCTGCGTCTGTTCCTCGGGAAATGCCAAGATAATGGGCAACCTGATCACTAATATTTGGCCATGTTGTAAAGCCAACAACAATTAGCCAGATTAGGACCCAAAAAATTAAACCAAAATTAGAAATTTTCTTTTTTTCATAATTTAAAACAAGACGCGAAAGAACAAATAAAGCAAAAATCCAAATAATAATTCGAATTATCATTTAAACCTCGCAATCATTAATTTTAACATAGTTTTAATACCAGTTTTGAAGCCTTGACCTTTAGACATTGAATAGTTTGAATAAATTGCTGTAATTGGGACTTCAATTAATTTTAGATCTTGTCTTTTAATTTGGCTAACAATTTCTGAAGAAATTTCCATTCGATTTGTTTTTAGAACCAATTTTTTGGCAGCTTTGTTGCTAAAAGCGCGAAATCCAGATTGAGAATCAGAGACATTAATAGAAAATAAAACACGAGTTACAAGATTGCCAATTATGTTTGCTATTCGGCGTATCAAAGGCATTCCTTTTTTATCCTGTATACGAGTTCCAATAACAACATCAGCTTTTTTTTCTAGAATTGGTTGAATAATCTGCTTGATTTCTTCTGGTTTATGTTGTAAATCAGCGTCCATAGTAACAATAATTTTTGCATTTAAAATTATACCTGCTTCAATGCCAGTTCGTAAAGCTCCGCCCAGTCCGCGGTTAATAACATGTTCTAAATATGTGACTGGGTATTTTTTGATTATTTCAGCAGATTTATCTTGTGAACCATCGTTTACGCAAATAATTTGCTTAATCCAGCCAAGTTTTTTCATTTTTTCAAGTAGCTTGCCAATTGTTTTTTCTTCATTGTAAACAGGAACTACAATTTTAACATCAGGTTTAGCATCAAATTTAGAAATTTTTTGCTTTTTTCTCATATTCGCAGTATAACATAAAAACTTTGTTCTAGGAAGAATTATGCTAAACTAAGAATAATGAAAAAAAGATTACTTGAGAAAATTTGGCAAAAAGCAAAACTTGCAACCTGGATTTTAAAAAACATTCCTTTTATTAGAATGATTGCTGTTAATGGCTCTTTGGCAACTCAAAAAATAAATAAAAATTCAGATATCGATTTTTTTATTATTTGTTATAAAACAAGGCTTTGGACAGCTAGATTTTTTACACAATTAATTTTAGACATTTTTGGCTTGCGCGCAAAAGGGAAAAAATATGCGCAAAAAATTTGTTTAAATCATTTTTTGTCTAGCCAAAATTATCAGCTCACTCCTAAAAATAAATATAATGCAATTGAATATTCGCAGCTTATAATTTTGTATCAAGAAGATTGCACTCATTCTAAATTTTTGAAAAATAATTTATGGATTTTCAAATATGTTAAGGAAATTAAGAATATATATTCACAAAATCTGCCAAGTTTTTTTAAAATTTTTTTTGAAAAAATTTTAATCTCTAAAATAGGCGATAAATTAGAATCAAAATTAAAAAAAATGCAATTAGCTCGTATTAAATCAAATCCTTTTTTTAATCATCCAGACTCAGTTATGAAAAAAACCGACCAGGAATTTTATTATTACACTGATGCTCGAAAAAAATGGAAAACTAGAAGATAAGTCTTTACAATAAAAATTTTTTGCGTTACAATATTTATTGCAGAATGTTTTAATAATTCTTGCGCCGACATCGGTTCCCCCTTCCGGTGTTGGCACAAGAAAAATTAACTTAATATATCTAGGAGGTATTATGGCGAAAATCCAACCGCTTGGAAAAAATGTCGTTATTCAACCTGAAAAGGTTGAAGAAAAAACCGAATCAGGAATTATTTTGCCTGAAACAGCTGAAAAAGAACAGCCTCAAATTGGCAAAATAATTGCTCTTGGCAAAGATTTAAAAAATTCAGAACTAAAAATTGGAGATAAGGTTTTGTATGAAAAATTTGGAATGGAAGAAATTGAGCTAGATAACGAATTGGTTTTGATTGGTCTTGAAACAAAAATAATGGCAAAAATTAAATAATTTCTAGAGGAGATATTATGGCAAAAGAAATCAAATTTAATGAAAAAGCACGCGCCAGCTTAAAAAAAGGCGTTAATATTTTAGCAGATACTGTTAAAGTTACTCTTGGTCCAAAAGGTCGAAATGTGGTGCTTGATAAAGGTTTTGGCGCACCAACAATTACAAATGATGGCGTTACTATTGCCAAAGAAATTGAACTTGAGAATAAGTTTGAAAATCTTGGTGCAGAAATAGTTAAAGAAGTTGCTTCTAAAACCAATGATTTGGCAGGTGATGGAACAACTACAGCTACAATTTTAGCGCAGAAAATTATTAATGAAGGTCTAAAAAATGTTACTGCAGGTACTAACCCTTTAGCTATTCGTCGTGGAATTGAAAAAGGAACAGAACTTGTTGTTGCCGAGCTGAAAAAAATGGCAAAAGTAGTTAAAAAAGAATCAGAAATTGCAGACGTAGCAACAATTGCTGCAGGCGACGAAGAAGTTGGAAAATTACTCGCAGAAATAATGTATGCTTTTGATGATCCAAAATCATCTGTTATTACAGTTGAAGAATCACAAACCTTGGGGCTTGAAAAAGAAATCGTTGAAGGAATGCAATTTGACGAAGGTTATGTTTCGCCTTATATGATTACTGATACTGAAACTATGGAAGCCGTGCTTGAGGACCCTTATATTCTGCTTTATGATGGCAAAATTTCAAATGTTAAAGATTTTTTGCCACTTCTTGAAAAAATCGCGTCTGAAGGCAAAAAAGAATTATTGCTAATTGCAGAAGAAATTGAAGGCGAAGCTTTGGCAACCTTAGTTGTAAATAAACTTCGAGGTTCACTTAATGCAATTGCTGCAAAATCACCTGGATTTGGCGATAATAAAAAAGAAATGCTTGCTGATATTGCTACTCTTACCGGCGCTGAAGTAATTTCTGAAGAACTTGGAATGAAACTTGAAAAAGCTGAGACAAGTATGCTTGGTTCTGCTCGAAAAGTTGTTGTTACTAAAGATAATGCGACAATTGTTGGTGGAAAAGGCAAAAAATCCATGATTAAGGCTCGGGTTGAGCACATTAAAAAAGAAATTATTAAAGCCAGTGATTATGATAGAGAAAAACTACAAGAAAGATTGGCAAAACTAACTGGCGGGGTTGGTATTATTAAAGTTGGCGCTGCCACAGAAGTAGAATTAAATGAGAAAAAACATAGAATCGAAGACGCGCTTTCAGCTACCAAGGCAGCTGTTGAAGAAGGAATTGTCCCAGGTGGTGGGGTTGCGTTGCTTAAAGCTGCTAAAGCATTAGAATCTATAAAATTGGAAAAAGAAGAAAAAATTGGAATTGATATTTTGCGACGCGCACTTGAAGAGCCAATGCGCCAAATTGTATCTAATGCTGGTAAAGAAGCTTCTGTTGTAATTGAAGAGGCACGCAAAAAAGAAGTTGGAATTGGTTATAATGCTGCGCTTGGAAAATTTGAAGATATGTTAAAAGCAGGAATTATTGATCCAGTTAAAGTTACTAGAAGTGCTTTGCAAAACGCGGCTTCTGGTGCTGCGATGTTACTTACAACTGAAGCAGTTGTTACAGATTTGCCAGAAAAAAAAGGTAAAGGATCCAGTTCGGCTGATATGGCTGGTATGAATCCTGGGGCAATGGGTGGTATGCCGGGAATGATGTAAAATTTTTGAGCTCTGGAAGAATTTTAGGTTTAGAAATTTCTGAGCGCTAAAATTATAATTATTAGAAATAGACAATTATAAATTTCTGAGCTCAACAATTAGCAAATTAAAATGTTCTATAAAAAAACCGCTTAGAAAAATATAAGCGGTTTTTTATTAATCTAAATCTCAGAATGAATAACTTAAAATTATGGTAGCCATTCCGTGGCAGGATAACATTATATATAATAGTAATTCCTTAATTCTGAGATCTGAGGTATTACCTTTAAGATAATCATTTTCCCAACTCAGGAAAGGCTCAGGAAGAGAGATTGAATATAGAAAGGAGCAGAGCTGGTGCCCAGCGTCCTGAATCTCAACCTGAGTGAGGAAATGTGTGTGAATCCGTGCAGAATTCTTGAGTAGCCAAACTAGCCTTGTTGAGCAGATTCAAGTTCTGCGAGTCTTGCTTTAACGATTTCCAGCGCCTCATGTGCGAAACAATATGTTGCTGTTGGAAAGCTCATTGGTCTATCCAGCTCAGTGCCTTGAAAGCGCGTTTTGTTGATATGATCAATAATTACTACAAGCTGATTACTGTTCGGCGTAATGAAAACGGACAGGCTTTTGCCAACCGGGCAGCTTAATTTACTGTAATAATTAGTAGTATCATCGTTGTTGCAAGGCTCAGTCAGCAAGCAAAAAATCTTATCTGGTTCCCTGTGACCAGTTGTAATAAACAAAAAGTCGTTTGAATCGCCTCTGCCAGATAAGAATATTTGATCATTTTCATCTATGCGCGGCGGCGCAGGATCGTCGCTAGCCCAGACCCCAAAACATGGAGTCATTGGCTTTTGGCTGACAAGAAGTCCGCTGCTTTCTTTCTCCAGCTTATGGAGTTCTACTAGAAGCTCTCTAATTGTCATTTTCATTTGTTGATCCCCCTCGTTTTCTTTTGGTTGGGTTCCAGTAACTTTGCAGAACAGCTTAAGAGCTTTTGCGTAATCTATGCAGCCGTATTTGTTTTCATAATTCTCTAGTCCAAGCTGTGTATTGCGGTTATCAAAGAAAACCACAAATTCTGAGTAGCACCAGAGCTGAAGAGCAGGATCTATTTTCGGATTAATCCAAACTCCAATGAGAGCAATTGGTAATCCGAGTTTTGCAGATATTTCATGAGACAAAAACGTTTCGCCAGAAATTAGCCTGATTGTTTCGCCCTGTGGCAGCTTCACAAAATCAGTTATTGGTTTATCGTACTTTATGTCTTCTAGTTTTGCGAAGTAAACCCAATCTGTATTTTCCCACATGCATTTATCTGCTAAATCAAACAAGTGATCACGAGCTGTGCTTTGATCATCTGCACATGATGGCGCTTCAGCCAGTTTTTTGGCTTCCACTTTCTATCCCTCCTTGGTTTCGAGTGTTTGAATTAGAATTCTGAGCGCTTCGAGGTGAGTATATAGTTTGTTTTCGATTTCTGGATTTTGAGAAATGAGAGCGGAGAATTTCGAGAACACGCAAATGACTAAGTGCGGATTAGCTTGATTCCCAAAAATAATCAGATCTTTTGGCAATCCAGCGCCGTGTTTGCTGAAGAGATTAACCAGATTTGTTTTAACAACTTTAGCATTAGCATCGTTGTCTTCTTCGCTTTTACGCAAACGGATTTGGCTATTGATTCTTGTCAGATCATCAATTCTTACTTTTCTCGATTTGGTTGTCAAATGAAAGTTTCTGTGAGCTACTTCCTCGTCACGCAAAATCAGTACCTGG
>CAYUUY010000024.1:0-11593 GCA_964448035.1 uncultured Candidatus Saccharibacteria bacterium | reverse complement strand
CTTCTTGTTAACTTTTTATTACCTTCTAATTTCCGTTTAAATTTTTTCAGTTTCCGTATTTTCTTTCTAATTTTTTTCTCATTTTATACAACCCCCTTTTACTTCTTTCAGTTTCCGTCTAATTTCTTTTAATCTTTCCCTAACCACCCCCCCCCATTCTCGCACAGAACCTACTGCCACTCCCGGAGTGGCAGTATGGTTTTTAATTAGTTATACTAAAATTAATATGTCACCTCTTAGAAAAAATGTGCTAGTTACTAAAAATGTTTATCATATCTACAATCGAAGTATTGCCAAATTTATTATTTTTAATAATGCAGAAGAATATCAAAGATTTTTTCAGTTGCTAGATTTGTGCAGATATAAAAAGTTTACATATAAGCCTTCACAGTTTAATGATTTAACGCCAATATCCCAAAAACACATTATTAATAATTTAAAAATTGAAAGCGATCTTTTAGTCGAGGTTGTTGCTTATTGTTTAATGCCAACTCATATACATTTACTTTTAAAGCAAGTTGTTAATAACGGAATCAGCAAATATATGGCCAGAATTCTTAATGGCTATAGCCGATATTTCAATACTAAACATAATCGCGTGGGGCCACTTTGGTCAGGCAGATTTAAAAATGTGTTAGTTTCAACAAACGAACAATTGCTTTCTTTGACTCGATATATTCATCTCAACCCGACTTCTGCTGGGCTTCTTAACAAACCAGAAGATTGGACATATTCTTCATATCACGAATATTTAGGAAATGGAACTGATAATCAAATATGTAATTTTTCCAAATTACTAGAAATAGAATCTGAAAAATACCGAAAATTTGTTAATGATAGAAAATCTTATCAACGCGATATATCAATAATGAAATCTCAACTAATCGATAATTACTCTGGTTAATTAACCTTTTGCTGCCACTCCGGGAGTGGCAGCGCTTGGTTATATTGACTTTTACATTATAAAATAAAATTATGACTAATCAAGATCTTGTTGATTATTTAATCTCCAAAAACATTTTAAAATCAAAAAGAATCATTCAGGCGTTTTTGAAAATTGATCGCAAGGATTTTGTATTAGAAAAATATCAAGCAGATGCTTATAATGATCATCCTTTACCGATTAATCATCATCAAACAATTTCCCAGCCAAGTGTAGTTGCTTTTATGCTTGAAAAATTAAATCCTCGAAAAGGTCAAAAAATCCTAGACCTTGGGTCTGGTTCTGGTTGGACAATAGCATTATTATCAAATTTAGTATCAAATAAGGGCGAAGTCGTTGGCGTTGAAAAAATTCCAGAGCTTGTTAAATTTGGACAAAAAAATCTGGCAAAATATAATTTTAAAAATGCAAAAATAGTTCAAGCAAAATCAGGAATTTTTGGTTATCCAGAAAAAGCTTCTTATGACAAAATTTTAGTTTCTGCAGCTGCAAAAGAAATACCTAAAAATCTGGTCAAACAACTAAAGCTAAATGGCAAAATGCTAATTCCGATCAAAAGTTCAGTTATTGAAATCACTAAGCAAAAATCAGGCAAAATAAAAAAGAACGAATATTTCGGTTTTTCATTCGTCCCGCTTGTTCAATAGTTTGAGCTTTGTTTGGTAGTTTTGAATGTTTTTTATTCGCTTGCTTCATCAGGATTTTTAATAACATCGCTAAATAAATCTTTTAGCAATTTATTTGGTTTTGGCACATTTAGCCGGCTGAAAGACTCTATTGAAGTAAATTCACTTGAATAACTAAACCAACTAGAACTGTATCCTAATTTTTTTAGTTGAGAAAAAATTGGGAATGATTCAATGCCCACAATCTCATTAGGTCCTGATACTCTACTGATCTCAGAGGCTAATTTTTCCATGTAACTAACAGTTGAGGGATTTCTCAAGTTGAAAACAAACTCGTCAAGACCATTAGCCACAATTACTGCTGAATTGTCAGGTTCTTTTTCTAAAAAAGTCAGTAAATCATCCATGACCGCAATGCAAGGAAGGTTATTCTCTCTGCCATAATCATTAACATTTTGGGGGTTATTAAATTTGTCTACTCCAATATAAGCTTTCGCTCCAACACCAATTACGCATCTAGCCATAGTCATCGCATCGGATCCTCCACAACCCAAATCAATAACTTTTTTACCAGAGAATACTCTAGATAGTCTTTCTTGTCCAAGACCTGGCCACCATTTGTTGTAATTCTCAGCAAAAGCTTCCGAATCAACAAAAGGCCGAGATGACCAATCAGGAGGTTTAACCTTGCCTTGATCATCAAAATAATCAGAGTAATGATCCGTTAAACTATCAAACGTTAAAATTTCCTCTTCGGCTGGTTTAGTCTCCTCGATTTTAAATTCTCCTCTCTCTTTCTTTATGCCTATTGCACAATCGATAATTCTAATAGTTCTGCCGACATATTTTAAAAATAACCCTATACCTTCCAACTTTTGCATGGCAAGCCTAACGGTATCTTTTTGATCTTTGCAATCTTCAAAATCGTTGTAGCCAAAAGGAATTAATACTGGGTGATCATAGTATGCGGCCTGGTTTTAAAAAGTTCTATCAGCAGAATCTCTAGCATTTTTTAGCTCTTCTGAGTTAGTCTGTAGTAATCTAGCTAACCACTCCTTAGAAATGCCAGACTCTTCTAATAATTGTTCTAATAATTGTTCATTATGTTGCTCGTTTTTTGCTAAAAATTTTTCTGAGTCTTTGCGGTCAAAATCAAGCTCAAAACTTGTAAGACTTTTCCCGATGGAACCTATTTCAGACTGCATTCTATCTCTAAATTCAATTTCTTCTTTTGTCATTTCTCCATCAGGCTCCTTTGATCCAACATTAAAATCCTTGCCACTTTCAATGTTTTCAGTAATTTTGGTTCCATGCTCTAGCAGATCCATGGCTTGAGCATAATCGAGTGCCTCCCCAGAATTAATCTTTTCTTTCATTCTAGAGGCTTCATTCTGAGCTTCTTCTAAACTAAATTTTTCTTGTTCGATAGACATAATAAATTTATCTATTTTTTAAGTCCTTTATAAATTCTCCAAATATACAAGCTGTGGAAAATCCCAAAACCTAGTAAAAACACAACCCAAACAATCATTATCCAAGGTTTGAGCGAGCTATTAGTCAAACCAATTCCAGAGCCAAGAATTATATATTGAATGTAGGCAAGCATTATCATTACAGCAGCAAAAATAATTACAATATTAGTTTTTACTTTGTCAAAAACGATTTTCTTTGTATTTTTGTCTAAGGAACTGTTTAAAATTAATCCGTACGGAATGTTGCTATATTGTGGGAAAAAATAAACTAACCAACTTGCTCCGTGCATGATAATCATAATTATTGGTAATAAAAATACTGACCAAAAATTTTTATTGGAAAAATTATCTGGAACCCCAGTGCCAGAAAAGTGAGTTGGGATTCGGGCTGGCAAGTCAGAATATAATAAAATCGAAGTAACTAAAATTGCTAAAGTTAAAATTCCAGATAAAACAAGCAAAATTATTCTTAATTTTTTAATCATAATATAATTATAATTTTTTTAGACCTTTAAGTAAATATTTAACTGCGATAAAATAAAAGTATGAAAAAGATTTTCTACACTATTTTATTAACTACTTTCTGCTTATTTTTTATTTATTCTCCAGCTAAAGCTACAAATGAAAAAATTACAAATTTTCATTCAGATATTACAATTCAAAAAGACGCATCTATAATAATTGAAGAAACGATTGATTATTATTTTGATTCTCAAAAACATGGTATTTTTAGATATGTTCCTTATAAATACAAAAACGCTGATGACAAAAAATTCGAAACCATGATCGAGATTTTAGAAATATCTTGTGATAATCACGCAGAAGAATATTTTGTTTCAAACTCAGGGAATAATAAAAAAATCAAAATTGGTGATCCAGACAAAACAATCTCGGGGAATCATCAATACAAAATTAAATACAAAGTATTAGGAGTAATTAATTATTTTGAAAAGCATGACGAGTTTTATTGGAATGTTTCTGGTTTTGATTGGGAAGCGTTAATTGAAAAACAATCAGCAGTTGTACATTTGCCACAGGAGGTTAATCAGGAAAAAATTCAAGCTACTTGTTATTCAGGTGAAGCTGGTTCAACAAGCCAGAATTGTAATAAATCAATTAGCTCAGACAAGTCAGTTAATTTTAGCAGCACAGACTATTTAACAATTGTTGTTGGTTGGAACAAGGGAGTTGTTAGCGTGATAGATCGTCAATTTGTGACTGATTGGCGAGAAATTTTTAAATCTCCTTTTTGGTTTTTGACATTTTTTGCTGGGCTTGGGTTTTTAATTTGGTATTATTATAAATTTGGTCGTGACCCTGGAGCAAAAAGAGCGATTACCCCAGAATTTGAAATATCAAAAACAATGTCTCCACAAGTAGCAGGAGCAGTTGTTGATGAGCGAATAAACCAAAATGAATGTACCGCGATAATGGTAAATTTGGCAGTTAAAAAATATTTGAAAATTATTGAAAAAGACAAAAAAATTTATTTTGAAAAAACAAAAGATTTAGAAAACTCAGAACCAGAAGAAGAAAAAATTTTCAATTTTATTTTTGAGCAAGGTAACAAGGTGAGCGTTGATGATTTAAAAAAACAAGCGAGAAAAAGAAATAAAGCTATTTTTACTGAAGTTGCTACTGATTTATATAAAAAGTTGACTGAAACAGACAAATTGTTTAATAAAAATCCTAATTCTGCCAGAGCAATTTTTATGCTTTTCGCAATTTTATTTTTCATTATTGCTGAACCACTCTTTTTGCTTGGAAATTATTTGGCTTGGGCAGTAATTTTAATAGGGGTTGCGACTTTTATTTTTGCTTTTTTTGCGCCAACAAAAAGAACATTAAAAGGGGTTGATTTTTATTATAAAGCGCGTGGATATAAATATTTTATTGAAAAAGCGGAAAAATACCGTAGCCAGTGGGAAGAAAAAGAAAATATTTTTTCCAAAGTTTTGCCATACGCAATTGCTTATGGAATAACGAAAAAATGGGTTAATCAATTTAAAAAATTGAATACTAGCGATTTGTATTGGTATAATTCTGATCGAGATATTTTTCGTTCTTATATTTTTTACAACTCAATTAACAATTTAAATAAATCTTTTACTTCTGCTTCTGTTCAATCCCAAGCTGCTTCTGGAGGATCTGGTTTTTCAGGTGGTTCTTCTGGCGGCGGTTTTGGTGGTGGTGGCGGTGGCAGTTGGTAAGATTTGAAAAGTTATCAAATTTAAGATATTCTTAAAATATTATGAAAAAAATTTATTTTGACATTGAAACCTTACCTGCTCCTGAAAGCAAGCAAGAAATTTTAAAAAAAATTCACGAAAATAAAAAAAAGAAAAAAACTAAATATTCACAAAAATATCAAGAATTTTTTGAGAAAACTACTTTTGATGGCGCTTTTGGTAGAATTTTTTGTATTGCTTATGCCATTAACGACGAAGAAATCAAAGCTTTAGTAGGAGATGAAAAAGAAATTCTCAAAAAATTTTGGGATCTTGCAAAAGATGCAAATTTATTTATCGGTCATAATATTTTAGAATTTGATTTACCTTTTATAATGCAAAGATCAATTATCTTGCAAGTTAAACCAAGTAGAGACATTAGCTTAAGAAAATATTCAAATAATCCGGTTTTTGACACAATGCATGAATGGACCAAATGGAGTTTTGGCAAAAATTGCTCAATGGATTATTTGGCACACGCAATGGGGCTTCAAACTTCAAAAGACGAACTTGATGGCTCGCAGGTATATTCATATTATCAAAAAGGTAAATATGACGATATTGTTAAGTATTGTAAAAAAGACGTAAAATTGAATCGAGAAATTTACAAAAGAATTGCTTTTGAATATTAGTTTGATTTATTAGTGATTTTGAGCTATAATTAGAATGCAAAAATAAGATAAAGTTTGTTTGTATGACTGGTAAAAAGTTACAACTCTTTTTTACTGCAATTAAAATTCCGATTGATGCAATTTTTATATTTGCTTCTTTTTTAATAGCTTATAAAGTTAGGATTCTTGGTTCTGGTTCATTGAAGATAATTAATTCAATGCCTTTTAACAGGTTTGTGATTTGGGTTTTAGGTATAGTTTTTGTTTGGTTAATAATTTTTATTTTAAACAAAGCTTACAAAATTCAAAAAGAATCTTTTGTTGAAGAAACTGGAAAAATTATTATTTCAATTTCTGCAGGAATGATGGTTGTTTTTAGCGTTCTTTTTTTTGCGCAGCTTTTAAATTTTTCTAGATTAATTATTTTGTATGCTTGGCTTTTTTCCATTATTTTAGTTATTTTAGAAAGAACAATTTTGCGTTTTGTCCAGAAAAAAATGATTGCATCTGGCAAAGGGGCAACAAGAGTTTTAATAATTGGTGCTAGCAAAAAAGCAGAAGAACTAATTTCTTTATTATCTTATAAAAATTCCGAATATAAAATTATTGGGGTTGTAAATGCTAAAAAAAGAATTAAAGGCGCTAAAAAACTAGGGAACCTAAGTGATTTAGGGAAAATTATTTCAAAATATAAAATTGAAGAAATAATTTTAGCAGATTGCAATTTAAGCGACTTAAAACAAATGGATATTATTAATCTTTGCCAATTAAAAGATATTAAGTTTAAATTTATTCCAAATACAATTGAAATTGCTCGTGGCAATATTGAAATGCATACAATTGGAGCGGTTCCTTTAATAGAAATTAAAAGAAGTCCGCTTGATGGTTGGGGCAGAATTGTAAAAAGAATTATTGATATTATAGGATCTTCTTTTGCTTTAATAATTTTTTCCCCACTTTTTTTAATTATTGCTATAGCAATTAAAATAAATTCTCGCGGTCCAGTTTTTTTCAGACAAAAAAGAATTGGAAAAGGAAGCAAGGAGTTTATATTTTTAAAATTTCGTTCAATGTATGAAGGCGCTCATAAAAAGCATAAAGCAATGATGAAAAAACATGGTGTGATGTTTAAACTTAAAGATGATCCGCGAGTTACCAAAGTGGGGAAAATTTTAAGAAAAACTAGTTTAGATGAAATACCTCAATTTATTAATGTTTGGTTAGGGCAAATGAGTTTAGTTGGTCCAAGACCGCCAATGCCTCAAGAGGTGGCTGAATATAATTCTTGGCAAAAAAAGAGATTGGGGTTTAAACCTGGGATAACTGGTCTTTGGCAAGTTTCAGGAAGAAGTGATATTAGTTTTGATGAGTGGGTAAAACTTGATGTATATTATATTGAAAATTGGTCTTTAAAAATGGATTTTCAAATACTTCTTAAAACTATTTGGAGAGTAATAGCTCGAAAAGGCGCTTATTAAAAAATATGAAAATTGCATTAGTTCACGAACATTTAGTTAAAAGAGGTGGAGCAGAAAAAGTCTTAAAAGATTTTTTAAAAATTTGGCCTAAGGCTGATGTTTTTACAATTGTGAAAGATAAAAAATTTGTTAAAGAATATTTTAAAACAAATCCAAAAATTTACAATTCTTATTTACAAAAATTACCTTTTGCTAAAAAAAAGTATAATTGGTATTTACCTTTTGAACCTCGTGCAATTGAATCTTTTAATTTTAAAAATTATGATTTGATAATTTCAAATTCTCATAGTTTTGCTAAAGGCGTTAATTTTAAAGGAAAAACAAGACATATTTGTTATTGCCATACTCCTACGCGCTGGATTTGGCTTGAATCAGAAAGCCATGTGAAAAGATCTAATTTTCCGTTTTTTTTAAAATCAGTTATCCCTTTTTTAGTTGAAAAGCTTAAAACATGGGATTTCCAAGCTGCGCATAAGCCAAATTTGATTATAGCTAATTCTCACAATGTTAAAAAAAGAATTAAAAAGTATTATAATAGAAAGAGTAAAGTTATATGGCCTGCTGTTGATACAAAATTTTTTATTCCAGCAAATAAACAAAGAAAAGATTTCTTTTTATATGTATCAAGGCTCGAACCGCACAAAAAACCAGACTTGGCAATTCAGGCTTTTTCAGGAACAGATTATAAATTAAAAGTTGTAGGAGTAGGTTCAATGTTTGAAGGTTTAAAAAAAGAAGCTGGTAAAAATATAGAGTTTTTAGGAGAAGTTAGCAACCAAGAATTAAGAGAACTTTACCAATCAACTCAGGCTTTAATTTTTCCCCAGGAAGAAGATTTTGGTTTAGTTCCTTTAGAGGCACAAGCATGTGGCACGCCAGTAATTGCTTATAAAAAAGGTGGAGCGCTTGAAACTATAAAACAAGGTCAAACGGGAATTTTTTTTGAAAAACCAACGCCAGAAAGTTTGCTTAATGCAGTTGAAAACTTTGTTCCTCAAAGATTTTCTAAAATCTTGATTAGAAAACACGCAGAAAAATTCAGTTTTGAAAATTTTCAAAATTCTTGGCAAAAAATTGTAAAACAAGTAATGAGCAAGCGCAAAAAGAAGTGGTAAAATAGAACAGGAGGGAAGCTGGACAATTTTAAACCAGTAGATGGTTTAGGAAAATCAAGATCACAAAATCCAGATCACGATGTTTTAAACAAAGAGCAACAAACTCAGCCTAGTTTTTTAGTACCTGAAAATTATCATTCAGAAAATAAAACAAATAATCAAAACATTAAACCACTTGTTAAAAAAGCAAAAATAATTGAACCCAATTTAGAATTTATGCGTAAGTGGCAGGAAAGAGAAGAAACAAGAAAAAGACTAGAAAAACTTGATTTTCAAGAATCTCAGCAACACAAAATAAAAAGTTTAAATCAACAAATCAAAAAAAGTAAAAAACCCAGTTTTTTACGTCAAATATTTTTTAAGAAAGCAAAACCAAAGCTTGAAAAGCCTAAAAAGTCAGTTTCAGATATTGTTGCCCCGCATTTAGCTTCAAAATCATTTACGATTACTCAAAACCAACCTCAAAGATTTTTGCCAAAATCTAAAATTATTAGTAAACCAAGAATTAGTTATTTTAAATTTTTGGTGATTTTAAAACCAGCAATTATTGGTTTACTTTTGGTTTTTTTAGTTTTTGGAGTAAGCGCTGGTACTCTTTATAGCCAAACAGAAGATTATTCAAAAATTCTTTCTCTTGCTGATAAAGAAAATATTTTTTATCAAGATATTGGGATATTCAAAAATTATCAAAAAGTTTTTTCAGAACTTTTGGGCGAGAATGGTCAAAAAAAATATTTAGTAATTTTTCAAAACCCTGCAGAAGCGCGACCAAGTGGCGGGTTTATGGGAAATTTTGGGATTATTTCTTTTAAAAAAGGTAATATTACAGAATTTTGGGTTAAAGATATTTATACAGTTAGAGATCGAATGCCAGGCGCCAAAGATCCAAAAATAGCTTCGCCAACTGGTTATTCAAGAATTAGTAAATATCAAAAATTTTCAGAATCTAATTGGTTTGCAGATTTCCCCACTTCGGCGCAAAATATTCAAAAAATTTACGCAGAATATAATGGTTGGAAAACAGACGGGGTTATTGCGATTGACCCGGTGATGTTTATTAAACTTTTAGAATTTTCTGGTCCAATTGAAATGTCAGAATATAAAACAACTTTTAACAGCGAAAATTTTTGGCAAGAGCTTCATGAAAAAATAGAAGTTGATAATGATTTTAAAAAAGGCAAATCTACAGAAACTCCAAAAAAAATTCTTCATGATTTAGTACCAAAGATTTTCCAAAAAATTTCAGCACTTTCTTTTGAAGAAAAAATAGAAGTTGCGAAAGTTTTATTAGAACAAGCCAGACAAAAACATTTTACTATTTATTTTAATAATTATTCTGCTCAAGAAGCAATTTTAAAGCTTGGTTTTGCCGGAGAATTAAAAAATAATATTGGTGATTATTTAAATGTGGTTAAAACCAATCAAGATAACAAGAGTTCATATAAAGTAGATCAAAAAGTTTCTTTAGTCTCTAACCTTAACGCAGCAGGAATTCTTGAAAATGAGTTAACAATTCAACACATTAATAATGCAGAATCACAATTTCCAGAAGGTCCGCATTATTGTTATTTAATGATTTATTTGCCTCAAAATGCAGAATTTAATTCTGGGATAATTTTGTCAAATAACAAGCAAGTTAAACCTTTTGAATATAAAGAAAATGGTAAAAAAGTTTGGACAATCAAAGATTTTATTACTCTTCCTAAAGAATCAAATGTAATAAAAATTAAATATTCTGTTGATATTGGTTTAAAACAATCAAGTGTAAATAATTTGAGTTTTCTTTTTCAAAAACAGCTTGGGATGATAAAAAATGATTTTAATTATCGCTTAACCCTTGATCCAAAATGGGAACTTGAGCTCGACGATAAGCAAGCTGCTGGCGCCAAAATTTCCAAAAACCAGATTCTTTATAATAATCAAAATTTGGAAAATGATTTAATGATTGATTTTGGAATAAATAATAATTAATATCTCAGATCTCAAAATGATAATTTAAAATTTAAAGCTTGTAGATTTTGTCATTGCGAGCGAAGACAAAATCGGGGACGTTCCCCAAATAGAAGCTAAATTCGCCACAATTAGTTTTTGATATTTTTAATTTTAGAAAAATATTATTCCTAAATTCTTAAGAAACTAATCATATTGATTTTATGCAATAAATAATTATTCAATTTTAATGCTCGCTTTTGTTTGATCAGGAAGTAGTATCAAAATAAAAAGAACCCAGCGAGGACAGTAACCCGAACTGGGCAGTGTTGTCAAAAGTCGAATTTGTTTTGAATGCTAGGTTTGCTGTTGGTTTTCGCGGTATAGGCGGTTGATTGTTGCAAGAGCTGCAATGAGTTGGAGCATTTGCTCAGGACTATTTATGTTGCTAGAGCATAATATCCAACCCGTGGTTTTATTTATTTCGTTCATATTATCACGATCGAGATAGACTCCTGTTCCGCTAGCGCCTTGATAGCCGATTACTAATCCAGAATTGCCATCATTGTCTTTGGTTTTTACTAGATAATTTTTTCTTTTTTCATCAAGATTTTTTACAGAAACAAGATCAGGATTTAAGAGTAAGGAAATTCTGACCAGAGACTCAAATATAGTTTCTCTAACGATTTCAGGATTTTGTTCAATCATTTGCCGCAGTTCGGGAGATAGTGTGGCAGTTAATGTCCCTGCAGTTGTTGGCCATTTGCATCTGAGATAAACATCCATGCTTTGCTGCAATTCCGGGCAGCAGTTGGTGTTAAAAACGTCGTATTCAGAATAGCAGAACAAAGAATATAGGAGCACAGACAAGGTTGCTAAAATATCTAGTATCTTTTTTGCGCCATTTCCTTCTTTGCAGCCAGGCATTATTGCTTTCCAGGAGGGGACAGATGGAAACAGGGGCTCGCATCCTGAAAAGACTTTACCAAATCCCAGCGCGCTTGGATCGCGAAAAAATTGCGTTTCCTCCAGCTGGGGGCAATCTTTTTTGCATGATTGTGTGTGCCGTTGAATTTGTGCTTCGAGCTTAGGATCTTGAATCAGCGCCAGCAAAGAGCTCAGATAGAAGCAGCTATCTTCAGGAGAATATTGCAGATCGTAAAGGAATGGAACAGGATGACCTTCAAATAG
>CAYUUY010000023.1:0-11630 GCA_964448035.1 uncultured Candidatus Saccharibacteria bacterium | reverse complement strand
TTTATTTGTCTGGATCGATTTTAATTGTTTTGTTTGGTTCTATAATGTGAAAGTCTTGGTTGCTGGAGTTAGAATGCTGTTGATCTTGAGAAAGTAATTGGTTTTGTGGATCTGGTTTTTGCTCTACGCTAGCATATTGAGTTTCTGTTTTGTTTGGCTCTGGACGGTAGAAAGTGCTTATTGTTTGATTTGTGCTTGTTTGAGTTGGTTGAGTATTCAAGGTGTTTTCAGGAGTATTTTGGGGTAAAGTTGCCGAAATTTGCTGGTTATTTTCCACTTGATGAATGTTTTTTTGATTTAAGACTTGGTTCTCGGCTTGAAATTGTGGTTGTGATTGTTGAGAAATTGTTTGTGGATTAATTGTTGATTTTGCATTATCTGTAGGTTTAAGTAGATTATTAGGCGTTTTTAAAGCATCTGGTCCAATATTTTGTGCGTTTTGTGTGTTTGGCTGAGGCTTTTTATCTTCTGCATTTTGTATTATTTGATTATTGTTAAAACTGTTGGGAGTATTTTCCCCACTTCTTTTATTTTCATCAATTCCCTTTTCTTTATTTTTTTCTTCCTCATTTTTTTCTGGTTCGTACCAGCGTTTACCTTCTTCGTCAATATATTCAAAAAACCTTGTGTTTTCATCTAGTTTAATCACAGCAGAAGGTCCTTTGCCTTTTTTCTTTTTTTCTTCAATTGGTTTTTCAGTAACAACATTATTAGTGCGCGTAAAAGAAGGATTAGGTCTTTCTTTGTTTATATTTTGAATAGATTGCGTTTGTGTTTTTGGCTCAATAGATTCTTGAATAATTTCTTCTACTTCAGCTCGGCTCATTGAATATTTAGATCTTGATAATTGGTAAAGATCTGCCGGGTTTGACAAAATTTCTTCAGAAGGAGGTAAAGTTACAGCAGAAAAAGCTGGGCTAGTTACTCCGTCAATTGCCATTTTAGTATAAATATGAAATTTGTCTAAATTAACTAAATCTGTTTCTTCAAAAACTGGCGCCATTTCTTTGGCTAAAAATGGAGCGTCTTGTGCGCCAACACGAAATGAAATAATTGTGCCAACATTTCCAAAAACAGCGTCTCTAACCTCTTCTGGCATTTGAGCAATGTATTGGTTGGCAACAATTAAGCTTAATCTATATTTTCTAGCTTCGGAAAAAATAGTAGCAAAAGATTCAGTAGCAAAGTTTTGAAATTCATCAACATACAAAAAAAAGTCTTTTCTTTGTTCTTCAGGAATATAGGCGCGGTTCATAGCAGCAAGCTGAATTTTAGTTACTAACATTGCGCCAAGAAGCGCTGAATTATCTTCACCGATTTTTCCTTTTGAAAGATTAACAAGCAAAATTTTATTATTGTTTATAATATCATCTAAATTAATAGTACTTTTTGGTTGTCCAATAATATTTCTAATAACTGGTGAAGAAACAAACTGACCGACTTTGTTTTGAATTGGGGAAATTGCTTCAGTTCTTAATCTGTCGTTGTAGCCTGCAAATTCTTTTGTCCAAAACTCTTTAACAACAGGATCTTTTACATGTTCAATAACTTTTCTTTGAAATTGATTATCAGAAATCATTCTTAAAATATCAATCAAAGTTGAATTTGGATAATCCATAAGTGCCATAATTGCATTACGCAAAATGTACTCAAGTCGCGGACCCCAAGAAAAACCCCAGATTTTTTGGAAAATTCCAATAAGTCCAGAAACGACTAATGTTTTCATTTCTGGGTTAACATTTTCAAGCAAATTAAAACCAATTGGATACTCTGAATCAGATGGATCAAAAATTACAACATCATTAATTCTTTCAGGAGGAATAAAGCGCATAACTCTTTCAACAGGATCGCCGTGCGGATCAATAAAAGCTAGCCCTCTTCCCTCTCGGATATCATCAACTGCCATATTCTCAAGCATAGTTGATTTACCTGTGCCTGTTTTACCAATTGTATAAATATGGCGTCGGCGATCATCTATTTTTAAACCAAATTTATGGATAGAATCTCGAAAATCAGTTTGCGCAAAAGCAGTTAATTCTGATTCATCGATTGAGCCAACGATTGGCAGATTCGTAGGCGGCTCTCCTATTTTGCTTCCTGCCCAGACAATGTTTGGGGTTTCAACACTAACTGATGGTAAATGAAATATACTAGCCAATTCCTCGATATTCAAAACATAGGGGTTATTATCAATTAAACGAGCACGGTATTTTTGAAATTCATTTTCGTCTCCGGTCTTTAAATTTTTAACAATAAATCCATTTTGATTTGTAGTATTAAATTGTTTAAAAACGCCAGATAAATTTTGGAGTTTTGTTTTTGCTGTTTCTGGTGATTCTGCCCAAGCAAAAATTCTAATACTTGTTTCGTAACCAAGCTTGGTTGCTTTAGTTTCAACTGCTTTTAATGCTTCTTCAACAGTTGCTGGAATTTCTGGTTTTTCATCAGATGCTTCAGCAATTTCTTTTTGATATTCAGGGTTTAAAATTGTTTTAAATAAATCTTTTCCAAAATCAATAGCGCCTCCAGCAAGCATTTTGGAAATACTGTCACGGGATGCTTTTCCAGACCGAACAGCGTCAACATAGGAAATACCTTCATCTGCCCAATCATCAGAAACTGGCTTAACAATGATTTGAATCCACAATTCTTCGTCTTCGCCAGTTTCTGTTAGAGCAGAAGTAATTGATGCCAATGGGTCAACTTCAAAATTGGGAAAAGTTTTAATTGGAAAATAATCATCTTTGTTTAAAGTAATTTCGGCTGAAGCAAAAGCTTTATTTTCAATATTTTCAGGGACATAATCTTCGACAGTGCTAATTCTTACTTTAGGGTATTGAGCATAAATTTGTCCTTCAATATAAGATTTTAATTGTTCAGGAACATATGCATAAAAACGAATACTTTTTGATTTAGATGTCATTTCAAAAGCAAGATCTTCTTGCTCAGCTCCAGAAGTTTTAAGCTCTTCTGGATCTCGATAAATTCCATGAATTGAAGCAAACATTTGTTCTGCGGCAAGCGGTGTTTTTTCATTGTCTTTAGGCACATCGATTTGCAAAAGTACTGATTTTTTATCAAGCGCCCAGGCAGTTTTCTTTTTGTTTTTTAAGGTTTTAAAAATAAAATATAAAATTCCGCCAATTCCAGCAATAATAATTAGCCAAATAATTGATATTGTGAGATAGTACAGAAAACTAGCCAAAACCCTCCTCAGAGTTTACATAAAAATAATTATTTTTTTAATTCCCATTCTTGAGATTTTTTACGACTAAAAATCGGTTTGGAAATTAGATTCATTACGATTGTGTTTTTTGCAACTCGTCTTTGTTTTAAAACTTCCTCAACAATTTTTTCTTGAGTCATTGACGGGTTTTTCTTTAATAAATGTTTAATAATAACAGCAACTGTACCTTTATTATAACCCCATTTTTTTAAAGCATAAATACCTTTGCCAATAAGCACAAATCTTTCGTCTGCAATAAGTTCATTATGAACAGTTGCAACAGAAGGAATTCTGCCAGCAAAATCATAATTTTCTATTCTTTCATGAATCTTTTTAAAATGAAGTGGTTTGTTAGCGTGATCTAAAACATAATAAATTTTGTTGCGAGTGTTTTTTGGATTAATTTCTGGCCAAGAAACAAGCCCCACCCTTGACCCCCGGATAATAATCCAGTTGTAAGTTCCATAAATAATTGATTTAATAAAATCGCTATTTAAATGAGAAAACTTTTTTGTTAGATGAGAAAGTAATGAATTAAATTTAATAATTTTTTTATTTTTTTCCAAAATAGATACAGCATATTTTGCAATTTGAACAATTTGTTTTCCGTCAACTTTTTTAGTTGACCAAAATACATCTAAATGATCAACTTTAGTTTTGTCTATTTGCGGGTTAGCTTCTACGATTAGCGTAGCTGCTCCTAGTATCATTGGTTCACTTTCTTTACCAATTTCAGATACTAATCTTTTTTCTGAAATAATCTTCCCATTTTTATCAATAATGCTTGTTATTTCATTAAATAATTTTTCTAAATCTGAATTTTTTAATTTAATTAATCTTTTTTTTGATTGATTAATAATTTGTCTAGATCGCTCTCGTGTAATTCCATATTTTTTTCCGATTTTTTCGAGTGTCCAAAAAGGCTCGTTTTTTAAACCATAACGTAAAATAAGAACTTCTTGTTCGCGTTCTTTTAGTACCTTGATTGCATTTAAAATAGCATTTACGAATTGTTTATCTTTTAATATGCTCATTGAAGCTATTATAACATAGAACAATATTAGTGTCAATAAAACATTAAAAATTAGCTTGTTTTGGTTTTTGGAATAACATTTTCGAGAGCAGCAAAACACGCTTTTCGAGATTCAGGCAAAATTATTGTGCTTTCATCTCCGTGTTTAGCCTCAAAATAGCTAACAGCGGCTGGAAGAATTTTATACTTTTGATTTTTATATTTTGCAAAATAGCGATCGCCTTCTTTTATTATTTCTCCAATTACATACTTTCTTTCAATCGGTTTAATTTGTTTAAACAAAAAACTGCCGTTTTCAGTGATATTTAATTTTAAGATATCCCCTTCAACAAGTTTTGATTTTGAAGCATAATTTGCTGGAACAGGATATTTTTTCCCATTTTTATCTATCATAAATTCCCCGTCAAAAATTCCTTCGATAATTTTAATGGTTGGTTCTGCAAGATATTCAGTGTCAAAATCTTGAGTAATATTTTTATTTTTTTTAAAATCAGTAAAACTAAAGAGCTTTTTTGCCTCTTCGATTTTAAATTCAGCTTCAGCAATTAGTTTTTTAATTTGTTCATAATTTTGATTCTGGGGATTCAACGCCACCTCCTGAATTTATTGGAATTTGATCTAATTTTCCTCTTTCAATAATTTTTTGGCTAATGATATTTTTATCAATTCCATATTGGGTTTGAGAATTTTTAATAATAAATTGACCAATTTGTTCGTTGGTTGGGTTTTCTTCTTTTAGGGTTTTGATTGAAAAAGGCTGGCTGGCAACGCCATCAATCAAAAGTTTGATATACGCGTGAAATTTATCAATATTAATTAAATCGCCTTGGTCAAAAACAGGCGCAAATTCTTTAGCTAAATATTCTGCATCTTGAGCGCCAATTCTAAAGGAAACTAAAGTACCAACATTTCCAAAAACAGCATCACGAATTTCTTCTGGCAATTGAGCAATGTATTGATTGGTAATATTTAAATTAAGACGGTATTTGCGAGCTTCAGATAAAATTTGCGAAAAGGTATCAGTCGCAAAGTTTTGAAACTCATCAACATATAAATAAAAATCTTTTCTTTGTCCTTCTGGCGTGTCAGACCGACTCATTGCTGCGGCTTGCAATTTTGCAACTAAAATCATACCTAATAAGTTAGAATTAACTTCGCCTATTTCGCCTTTTGACAAATTTACAAGTAAAATTTTATTAGTATCCATTACTTCTCTAAAGTTAAAGGCAGATTTTGGTTGGCCGATAATATTTCTCATCATTTCGTTGGATATAAATCTGCCAAATTTAGACGTAAAATAATTTAGCATTTCTGATTTGTGGAAATCTGCGGTTTGAGCTATTTGTTTTTCCCAAAATTGCTTGACTTGTGGGTCTTGAACATGTTGAATTAATTTATTTCGGTATTGTTCATCAATAAATAATCTGGGAATATCAATCAGTGTTCCACCTTCAGGGTTAGACATTACTGTTAGCGATGCATTTCTCATCCAGTGTTCCCATTGTGGCCCAACAATCCCGGTTTTATTTGGATCAAATAATTTATAAAAAATTTGGATTGCTTCTTGTATTAAAAAATCTTTTTGTTCAGCAACACGCCATTCAAGTAAATTTAAACCAAGTGGTTTTTGAGTGTCTGAAGGATTAAAATAAATAACGTCCCGCGCACGTTCTTGAGGAATTTTTGGAATAATTTCTTCAACTGCATCCCCGTGAGGATCTAAATAGCAAACTCCTTTTCCGGAATAGATGTCAGAAAGAATTAGATTCTTAAATAAATTAGATTTTCCTGTTCCTGTTTTACCGATTGCGTATAAATGTCTTCTTCTGTCTTCATCTTGAATCCGGATAATTTTTCTTTCTCCACGATAAATACTTTCTCCCAGTGTTGTTCCTGTTTGCGGCAAATCTGGTGGCGGGGGCGCATCTTTAGCTGAAAGCCAGTTAATATTTGGGGTAGCAACATTAATGTTTGGAAAGTGGTAAATACTTGCAAGTTCCTCAGAGTTTAGGGTCATTTTAGGATCTGAACCAAAATATCTCATGGCATAGTTTGACAAAAATTCAACTTTGTTTTTTGGATTAGATTTAGTGAAAAGATTAAATTCAGGATTAGCGAATTGTGAATAACTAGAAAGAACGTTATTCAATTGCGCTTCGGCTTCATTTTGATTTGAACAAGCAGTCATTATTCTGACAACGACATCAAAACCAATTTTTGAGATCTTTTCTTGTATTGCATTCATAGTGCTTTCTTGAAGTGGAGTTAAAGGTTTTGGCGCTTCTGGAGTTTTGTCTGCTTCAACTTCTTTTCCAGCCGCTGCCTTAGAAATGTCTTTGGCTAGTCCAGACATTGTTTTTAAAAATTTTGAACTAGGCCCAGTAGAAACTTCTTTACCTTCTCTAATAGCGCTAATTGCTTTTTCCCCAGATTGCCGCCACGAATTATCTTTTGGTCGGATTAAAACTTGAATGGTACCAACAGACCCTTGACCTAATTTCGACAAAGAATTTGTAATCATCGAAAGTGAATCAGACTCAAGAGATTTATATGTTTTTATTGGCAGAAATTCTTTTTTAGCCAATTTGAGATTTGCGCATGCAATTTCTTGGCCTTTTGCAAAAGGATTATAATATGGAATTTTTTCAATCATTGCTCCTGGGTATTGACCATGAATGTGCTTTTCAACCATATTAGCATATTCATCTGGGCACGAAACATAAAAATTTATTTTAGAATCAACAGTGGCAATTTCTAGTGTGATGTGTGGTTGCCCAATCATTTTTTGTTTCCAATTTTCTTGATAAATACTAGAAAAAGAAGCAAACATCTGTTCAGCTATTCCGTTAAGTAATATTGCAAGTTCTTTTGAATCTCTAATTTCTTCTTCTTTTTTACCAGTTGTTTTAGGCACTTTTACTAAGAATAGTGTTCTGGCAAATGCTGTTTGCGCGGTATATTTTTGAGTTTGATCTGATTTGTAAATTTTATATCCTGACCAAATAATAAAAATACCAATACCTAACGCTAGGATTGGTAATAAAATTTGAAAAATTGGGCTTGTCAGAAAAGACATTTGTTTTTATTTTTTATTTTTGGTATTTATTTTTTATTTTTGTTTTAAGCAGCTTTGTTATTTTGATCTGGATTATTTATTTCTGATTGAGATTGCAAATTAGCAGAATTAGCAAAGTCAATCGCGTTGTGCAAGCCTTCTCCGTTTGGATTTGCAGAAATTTGCTCTTTAATCTTAATAATATCATCAGAAGAGTTATTTGGGTCTTTTTGATTTTCTGTAACTGCTTGGAATTGGTTGTTTGCTGTGTTTAGTTCTACTTTTTGGTTATTATCTTTTGGTAGTGCTTGTATTTGAGTGTTTTGATCTTTATTTAAATTGTTATTGGGCTGAGGCTGTGTATTTTGTTGATTTTCTTGTTCTTGATTATTAAAATATTGCTCTACTTGTTGAGCTTGTTGAACTTGATTTTGTTCTGGGCTTTGATGGTTTTTACCAAAAAATTTGTTTTCCATTTTATTATAGTTTATTTCCTGCTAAAAAGTGAATATGTAAGTGGTTTATTTCTTGTCCTGAATCTTTTCCATTATTTATAATTAATCGATAACCATTTTTGAGATTTTCCTTTTTAGCGATTTTTTTAATTAATTTAAATGCATCTGGTAAAGAAATTAAGTCTTTATTACAATTTAAGCTTAAATCAATGTGTTTTTTGGGAATTACTAAATAATGAATTTTTGCTTTTGGTTTAATATCTTTTATAACAAACCAATTTTTATTTTGATATAAGATTTCTGTTTCAATATTTTTATTTGCTATTTCGCAAAAAAGACATTTTTTCATTGTACGTTTATTTTAATTCTAGATAAGATTTGATCGCTTATTTTTTGACTCGCAAATTGAGGCTGATAATTATTATTTATAATAATTGGTTTTATTTGAAAGGATTGTATCTGATTATTATCAAATTTTAAGTCTAATGTCAAGCCTTGTTTTGTTTCTTCAGACCACATTTGGTCAAAAATAAAATTTCCAAGTGAATAAAAAATCAATCCATTTTTATATGTTTCTAAATCCTGAGCTACATGTGGATGATGTCCTAAAACAAGGTTAGCCCCTTGCTCAATCATTTTTTTAGCAAAATCTTCTTGGTCTTGGCGATGGTAAGCTTGATATTCGCTTCCTGCGTGCATGCTAACAATAACAAAATCTGCTTTTTTGCGAGCAATTTCGATTCCAGTATCAATTAGTTTAGTTTGACTCCACGAACATAATCCTGGGTATTTTGAATCGGCGCGATAAACAACTGGAGTTGAATCAACGCCGTCAACTGCTAAAAAAGCAATTTTAAATCCTTGCACGTCTAATATTGTAGGATTACATGAAGTTTTTGAAGTGGCACCTGCGCCTGCATATTTAATTTTATTTTGAGAAAGCCAATTCATTGTATAAGTCATTCCTTGGTTTTGCATATTCCCAAAATGATTATTAGCCAATGAAATAACATCAAAACCAGCATAAGTTAAAGTTTTAACTGTTTTAGGGTCAGCGCCAAAAGTCATTCCTGTATCATAAATTTGGCCATCTTCATTAAACGGAGATTCTAAGTTGGCAAAACTGAGATCATATTTTTGAATTTCTGTTCCAAGACTTTCTAACGGCATTTGCCAATTGTCTGCGTTTCTCATCTTTACGCCTACATGCCGGGATAACATAATATCCCCTGCTGCGAATAAATTCCAATTTTTAGATTCTGTTATAAATTTATCTGAAAAATCATAGCCTTTTTCATAATTAAAATAAATTTGTTTAAATTTTTTTTCAAATAAATAATTTTCTTTTTGATTATATTCGTTTATATATTCTTTTTTTAGCTCTTTAGTTTGTAAATTTTCGCTTTTTTGGTAATCTATTATAATTTTTGCTTCTAATTTGTTTTTTGTTGTAATAAATTGATTTTCAGAGCTTTTCGAAAGATTATTAAATATTGATAAATACTTACCTTCTAAATCAGGATGAATATAAACATATATTTCTTTAGGTTTATTGCTGATACAAGAATTCAAATTAGTGTTTTTAAATAAAAAATAACCTAAAAAAACAATTATAAAAATAATTGAAACTATAATAATTGTCATTTTAGATTTCATATTTTTATTATAATAATTTTTTAATAAAATCACAAGAATTTAAATGTTTTGTCAAAGCAGAAAAATAAAAAAAATGCTTGACTTTTTGTTAATAATATGATAAATTTAAGATGTTTTTAGGAAAAAAGGATATTTGAGGCTAATTAGCCTCAAACTTGATTTTTAATCAGGCACAATATCCTGCTCGGAGGGCTGTAGTATTTGCCTAAAAACAAGGTTTTTAATGAAAAAAATCCTTTTAACTATAATTGCAATAATTGCGATTATGGGTTTTGTAGGGATTTTAAACAAAAATAAAAATAGTTATCAATATCATTTGGTATTTAGTTTAAAGCAAAACGGTCCAATTGGTATTGTTAAAAATACTGATCGTAATTTAAAAATTGCTCTTAATACAGATAGTATTTCACCCGTAAAAGTTGTTAAAAAGAAAACATACATTGTGTATGGGAAATCTAATCTTGAAATTGAAAAAAGCCAAGCAGTTGAAGCTAACCATAATACTAAAAACGCAATTGCGTTTACTAGCGTTGCAAAAGAACCTTCAAGCGCTCAGGTTTGTAAGGTAAGCTGGAACGGCAGCTTTGATCCTCTTTACAAAACAGCTGGAAACACTTATAGTGTTCCTTGGCAAATTTTAGCGGCTGTTCACTCTGTTGAAACTGGCCAATCAGGTGATACTAATATTGGATCATACGCAGGCGCAAGAGGGCCAATGCAATTTATGCCAGGAACTTGGAGAGCTTATGGCGTTGATGCTGATGGTGATGGTTACGCAAATGTTAGTTCAGTTGTTGATGCTGTTTATGGCGCTGCCAATTATATTGGCGCAAATATGAGATCTACAGGGTCTGTTCACGGAGCTTTGTATCAGTATAATCATTCGTCTAGTTATGTTGCTAAGGTAATTGGAATTGCAAGATCCTTCGGATATGCTGGTTAAATAAAAAGCCCCGCTTATGCGGGGTTTTTTATTCTGATTGAAATTTAATAATAATAAGAATAATAACCCATTTAATTAAATATATAAAAGCGCTTAAGACGCAAACAATAATAAATAAATTTATACACCAAATAAGAGTTGGTAAAAGATAATTAAAAAATACAATTGTTTGTGGCACTAAAAAATAACACAAAATTGATATTATTAAAAAAAATGCAAGTCCTGCCCAAGAAAGAGCCAAATCTTTTTTACTAGGTGTCATTGAAGCACTTATACTGAGCGCTAGATAAAGAAATAAATAAGTTTTATAATCTTGATAATCAAGAGATTTTAAGTAGTTTTTTATCTCAATCCAAGAAATTAATTGGTTATTTTGGAATAAGTAATTATAATTAAATAATTTTATTAATAAAATTAGCGCGATAATTGCAAAGATTATAGGGGCAAGCGCAATAATAATATTCGAAAATTGAGGAAATTTTGGTTGGCTATATTTAACCGATCCTCCTTTTTCATCAAATATTTTAAATTCTAATATCTTACCTCCAAAAAGAATTGCTGTTAAGGCATGCGCGGATTCGTGAAGTAAAATTCCCGGGGCAACAAAATAACGAAATGTTTTTTGGGAAAAAGAAGATGACAAAATATATTCAGCCAGATATCCTAAAAAAAATATTCCTAATATACTTCCAATAAAATAATAAATCGTATAATCCATATTTGAATTATATCAAATTTTTAAAGTTGCTGTTGCCTAGTTTTTAAAATAATATCTCTGAGCTCAGGATAAATATAAAAATTTTTGTTTAAAAAATAATAAACTCGGTGATTCTTTTTTTCTTGTAAAAGAATACCGATTTTAATCAATCTTTTAATTTCGTACTGAATTGTGCTTAAGCTTTCATCAAGTTTTTTGTGTAATTCTCTTTGATAGTATTTTTGGTTTGGGTTTTGAAATAAAAAATCTAGAATTTTGGCTTGAGTTTTTGAGGCAAAAATACTTTTAATCATTTTGTTAATTTATTTTTTCGCTATTTGTTTAAACAAACTTATTTTTAAAGAAATATTAAAAAGTTTTGAATTAGATTTTATAAAAAGCAAATTGTGAATAATCTTTGTTAATAAAAAAATATTTAATCAAATAGTTAAATTAGATAATAATATAATTCACTAGAACAATAATAGCAACAAAATAAAAATAAAGCAACCAAAAATTTTAGTTTTTATTAATAATTTAAACTAAAAAAACTTGATCGTTTTCT
>CAYUUY010000022.1:0-12132 GCA_964448035.1 uncultured Candidatus Saccharibacteria bacterium | reverse complement strand
TCAGCATATCACAGAAGAAAGATTGCGTTTTGATTTTTTGCATCCAGAAAAATTATCTGATGAGCAAATTCAAAAAATTGAAAATCGAGTCAATGAAATCATTTTCCAAAAATTACCTGTTAAATGCGAAGAAATGTCTGTTGAAAAAGCTAAAGCTCAAGGAGCGCGCGCCCAATTTTTAGATAAATACACAGGAAAAATTACAATGTATTCTATTGGTGATTATTCAAAAGAACTTTGCAAAGGTCCGCATGCAAAAAATACTTCAGAGCTCGGAAAGTTTAAAATTTTAAAAGAAGAATCTTCAAGCGCAGGAGTGCGCAGAATCAAAGCGGTTTTAGAATAGTTCTCTGGTCAAACTCTAATTATTTTTGATATATTATAAGTAGCTAGAAAATAATAATTTAAAGGATGGGGATTTTTGATATCTTTAAAAACCCGCGAGCTGCTGATTCTGGAGTAGCTCTTGATATTGGCACTGAATATGTCAAATCTTTGATTTTTGAAATTAAAGATAAAAAAATTGAAGTTATTGGCAACGGAAAATCCAGACAACGTTTAACAGATATGCAAGGCGGGACTGTTATTGATATTTCAGGTGTTGTTGAAAATTGTCAAAAATCACTTGAACAAGCTGCGGAAATGGCAGGTTTTTTACCAGATTCAGTTGTAGTCGGAATTGCTGGTGAATTGATTAAAGGCACAATCACCACTGTTCATTACACGCGTAGTCAGCCAAAACAAAAAATTGATTATAACGAATTAAAAAAAATTGTTGAAAAAGTGCAAAATCGAGCTTTTCAAAAAGCGCGGGAAGCTTTGTCTCAAGAAACAGGCTTTCAAGAAATCGATATAAAACTTGTTCATTCCGCAATTGTAGATGTTGAAATTGATGGTTACAGAGTTGCTAACCCGCTTGGTTTTCAAGGAAAAGATGTGGCAGTATCAATTTTTAACACTTTTGCGCCAATTGTTCATATTAGCGCAATTCAAGGTATTGTTGATGAGCTTGATATGGATTTGCTTTCTGTAACAGCTGAACCTTATGCAGTTGCGCGAGCAGTTGGGCTTGAAGGATCTCAAGATTTTTCAGCAATTTTTATTGATATTGGCGGAGGCACAACTGATATTGCTGTTGTTAGAAACGGTGGTCTTGAAGGCACAAAAATGATGGCAATTGGTGGTCGTTCTTTTACTAAAAAAATTGCCCGAGATTTAAATCTACCTTTTGAAACTGCAGAAGAAATGAAAATTAGTTATTCACAAGAATTATTAGATGAAAAAAGCAGTGAAATTGTTAAAAAATCTTTGAAAGCTGATTGCGAGATCTGGCTTTCTGGTGTACAATTAACATTGGAGGAGTTTTCTGGAAAAGAACTTTTACCATCTCGAATTTTGCTTTGCGGTGGTGCTTCTGCTTTGCCAGAAATTAAAGATGCTTTAGAATCTAGCGCGTGGCATAAGAATTTATCTTTTGCTAAAAAGCCAAAAGTAGAATTTATTCAAACAGAAGAAGTAAATAATGTTATAGATAAAACTGAAAAATTAAAAAATCCTCAAGATATTACACCAATGGCTCTTGCCAATACAGCAATGGATTTTATTGGAGAAGAAAGTTTAATGGACGGTGTTTTAAACAAAGTAATGAAAGGTTTTCGAGAATAATGGCAAAAATAATTTATTTAGAATCTGATGAAGAAATTACATCAGCTGTTGAAAGAATTAATAATATTAAAGACAGTGAGGTTTTTATTGTCGCCCCACGAGGTGCTAATTTAACTCAAAGTGTTATCAATTTAAAATTATTAAAAAAAGAAGCTCAAAAAGCTAAAAAGAAAATTGCGTTGGTTTCGCCAGAGGCAACAGCCAGAAACTTAGCAGAACAAGTTGGAATTGATTCTCATAAACAAATTACAAATGAAATGCTTGCTTCTTCAAAAGGCGAACCAGTTGTTCATAATTATACTGAAGATAAAACCGAACCAGTGGAAAATGAAATTTCTGCTTCAAGCGGCGAGCCAATTGCAAAAGACAAAAAGCAAAAAGCTTTAGATCAGAAACTACCAGAAACTAATTTTAAAAAAGCGTCAATTGATAACAATTTTGCAAAAACCAACAGCAGCAACACTTCTCAAATAAAAGATCATTCATTTAAATCAGCAACAAATAAAACAGGTTTTTTGTCTTTGTCAAAAAAGAATGCTAAAAAAACAATTTTAATTACAGGAATTATTTTGACTCTTTTTACGGCTTTTTTCGTAATTTTCTTTTTGTTGCCAAAAGCAACACTAGAAATTATTTTAAAAGCTGAGAGAGTTGATCATTCTTTTGATTTAGAAATTAATAAAAACGTTGCTGGTATTAATTTTGATAATAATATTTTGCCTGGTGAACAAGTTTTTGCAGAAGCAAGCGGAGAAAAAAGCGGCACTGCCACAGGTAAAAAAGATGTTGGAACAAAAGCAACTGGCGAAATTAATATTATAAATAAAACTGGTATTAACCGAACATTTGTGCAGGGTACAGAATTTAGCGCCTCAGGATTAAAATTTGTTTTAAATTCAGCTACTACTGTTCCAGCAGCTTCGCTTAATGAATTGGGTGATCCTGTATATGGCTCAAAAACCGTAAGTGTTACTGCTATAGATACTGGTTCAGATTATAATATTGGTGCAACTAATTTTACAATTATTGGTCTTTCAACGGATTTGTCTGATAAAGTTTTAGCGAGTAGCTCTAAAAATATGTCAGGAGGAGTTAAAAAAACCGTTGTTGTAGTTTCGGAAAATGATTATCAAAAAGTTCATAAAGCTTTATTATCTGATCTTAAAACAAAAGCCGAAAATCAATTGAAAATTAAATTAAATAATAAACAAAGCTATATGCAAGAAGCGCTTGTTTATGAAGAAATTGAAAATAAATCTTTTCCAGCGATTGATCAAGAAGCAAATAGTTTTAAGGTTGAAATGAAAATTAAAGTTTCAGTTTTAGCATTTAACCAAGCAGAATATCAAGAGCTTGTTAAAGCAAATTTCGAACAAGCAATTTCTGATCAAGCAAAAGTATTGGTTGATTCTGATTTCTCAGGGGTGAAAAATAAAATTGATAAAAATGAAACTGAAAAAAAAGGAGTTGTTGAAGTAGAAGTTTCTGGTCAAATGTGGGCAGCAGCAAATATGAATGAAGAAGATTTAAAAAATAGTCTTTCTGGGAAAACAGATTCTGAAGTTAAAGAGTATTTGGGAAAATATCGAGAAATAAACTCATTTAATATTTCTTTTTCGCCATTTTATGTGAAAAAAGTTCCAAACATAAACAGAAATATTAAAATTAATTTAGAATATACTCAGACAGCAGAGACTGAAAATAAAGATAAAAATAAAGAATAATGGCAATCTTAGGGTTAGATTTAGGTGAAAAAAGAATTGGTGTTGCTGTTAATTTAACTGAAAATTTTGTTCAAGCAAAAGAAATTATTGAATATAATAATTTTGATGAAGTAATTGATAATTTAAAACAAATAATTATTAATTATCAAATTGAAAAGATTGTTGTTGGTTTGCCAAAAAGTTTTTCTGGAGAAGAAAATCAACAATCAAAAAAAATTAGAAAAATGGCTAATTTGATAGCAGTAAAATTAAACAAAAAAATAATTTTTGTTAATGAAATATTGTCAACAAAAATTGCAGCTCAAAATTTAGGCAAGAAAAATCAAAAAAATAAGTTGGATTCTGAAAGCGCAAAAATTATTTTAGAAACATATTTAGAAAATAAAAATCAATATAATGAATAAAATATTTAAAAATTCCCTTTTAGTTTTGGGGTTAATAATTTTTGCGCTAATAATTTTTTGTGGATTTTATTACTGGCAAATTTATAAATCAATTAATGGAATTGGAAAACAAACGATTTATATTATTGAAGGAGAAGGTGTTAATGAAGTTGCTAATAAATTATCAGAAAAAGGTTTAATCCGATCTGCTCTATTTTTTAAAATTCATCTTTTTTTATTAAACAAACATCATCAAATTACGCCAGGAACTTATGAGTTTTCCGGAGACCAAAATGCAGCTTCAATAATCTTTGATATTATTGATGGCAATGTGGCAGAAGATAAAGTTACAATTATTGAAGGTTGGCGTAAAGAGCAAATCGCTGGTTTATTGTCGAGCTATGGTTTGTCTGAAAAAGATTTTTTAAAAGAAGCTACAGAAGTTAAAAAGTATAAATCTTTATTTCCTTTTTTAGAAAATTTTAAAATCGAAAAAGATTTAGAAGGTTTTCTTTTTCCTGATACTTATCAATTTATGAAAAATGAAAATGCCGAGTCAATAGTAACAAAAATGCTAAAATCTTTTCAACAAAAAGTTTGGGAACAATACGATTTTAAAAAAGCGACAAAATTATCAAGCTATGATTATATAAAACTGGCTGCAATTATTGAAAGAGAAATTCCAAATCAAAATGACCGAAAAAAAGTTGCTGGACTTTATTTAAATAGAATTGCAAATAATATGAAGCTTGATGCTGATCCAACTGTTCAATATGCAAAAGAAACTGCTAACCCTCCAAAAAGCTATAAAAACTATTGGCAAGAAATTAGTATTAGCGATTACCAAAAATGGAGTGGTGATTACAATACTTATTTAATGTTTGGTTTTCCGAAAACTCCAATTTGCAATCCAGGTGCAAAAGCCATAGAATCAGTATTGAATGCTGAAGAAAATGATTATTTGTATTTTTTTAATTCTCCAGATGGAAAAACGATTTTTTCTAAAACCCTTGAAGAACATAACAAAAACAAAAACAAATATTTGAACTAAAATTAGCTTTCTTTTTCTTTTATATTGTTTTAAAATAGAATAAACTTTTATTTATGCTTATGTTTAAATTTTTGCAAGGAAAATTTTCACACGATATTGGTATTGATTTAGGAACTTGCAATACCCTTGTTTATATAAAAGGCAAAGGAATTGTGGTTAAAGAATCTTCGGTTGTGGCAATAAATGTTAAAAGTAAACAAATATTGGCAATTGGTGATAATGCTAATAGAATGGTTGGCAGAACTCCTTCTCATATAATTGCGATTAAACCGCTTGTTGATGGTGTTGTTTCTGATTTTGAAGTTACAGAACAAATGCTTAAATATTTTATTGATAAAGTTCACAAAAAAACTCCAGTACTTTCTCCCCGTCCAAGAGTAGTAATTGGCATTCCTTATGGTGTTACAGAAGTTGAAAGGCGAGCTGTTGAAGAAGCTGCAACGAGCGCTGGCGCAAGACAGGTTTTTTTGATTGAGGAACCCATGGCAGCGGCAATTGGCGCTCGTTTGCCGGTTCAGGAAGCAGCTGGGAACATGATTGTTGATATTGGAGGTGGTACAACTGAAGTTGCGGTAATGAGTTTGGGAGGAATTGTTGCTTCAAGATCGCTCAGAATTGCTGGAAACGAAATGACTGAAGATATTGTTACTTATGCTAGAGACCATTTTAATTTGCTTTTAGGAGAAAGGACTGCGGAAAAAATTAAAGCCCTTGTTGGATCTGCGGTTCCACTTAAAGAAAAGAAAAAAATTAAAATGCGCGGTAGAGATTTAGTAACAGGACTACCTAAAGAAATAGTTGTTACTGATGAACAAATCAGAGCTGCGCTTTCTAGGTCAGTTGTAAAAATAGTTGATGCTATTAAAACAACAATTGAAGAAACACCGCCAGAATTACTTGCTGATATTATGGAAAAAGGAATTGTTTTAGCTGGTGGTGGCGCGCTTTTAAAAGGTTTGGACAAATTAATAACTAAAGAAACTGGGACTAAAGTTTATATTGCTGATGATCCTTTAACCTGTGTTGCTAGAGGAACAGGAATAGTACTTGAAGATATTGATAATTTAAAAGATGTTTTGCTTCCTCCAGAATATCAACAGATTTCTCAATAATTTTAAAGGAGTTTTTTGAAAAAAAAGTGGATTATTTTAATTGGAATTATTATTATAATATTAATTTTGGGGATTAGTTTGCCAATTTTTAAAAAAGCTCTTAAAACTAGTTTTGGATATATTTCTAATCCAATTATTGAATCTGGCAATTTTTTTAGCAATAAAACAAAAGGATTTTTTAATATTATTTCAAAAATAAAAAAATTAGCGGCTGAAAATCAAGAATTAAAGAAAGAATTACTTGAATTAAAAAAACAAGAAACAGATTTTCAAATTTTAGAAAAAGAAAACGAACAATTGTCAAAACAATTATCTTATTTTAAAGAAAATCCTTTTGAAAATTTTGTTACTGGAAAAATTATTTATAAAGATCCAACAAGATTACAAAATTATTTAACAATTAATATTGGTGAAAAAGACGGCATTAAAGAAAATTATCCAGTTATTAGTCAAGGTGTTTTAATTGGTAAAGTTACTGAAGTTAATCAAAACACTTCAAAAGTTTTTTTAATCACAAACCCAGATAGTTTAATTTCTGCTCTTGTTTTGCCAAGCCAGTCGCTGGGTCTTGTAAAAGGTCAGTTGGGGTATGGACTTTTAATTGAATCATTGGCCAGAGAAGCAAAAATAAATACTGGAGATTATGTTGTTACTTCTGGCACAGGAGATTATCCAAAAGGACTTTTAATTGGGCAAATTGCAGAAATTACTTCAGGAAAAAATGATGTTTTCCAAAGCGCAAACATAAGACCTTTATTCGAATATTCAACAATTGAAATAATTTCAGTTTTAAAATTATGATAATTGCAATTGTTATTAGTTTGGTTTTGGCTATTTTACAAATTATTTTTTTTAATTTTTTGTCTTTTGGTATTTTTGGAATAAATATTTTGTTAATCAGTTTTTTGATTTTAATGGCATTTGAAAAAAATTATTATGCGCTTATTCTTGCTGGTGTTGGCGGAATTTTTTTAGATATTTTTTCAGGAACATTCTTTGGGATTTGGACAATTAGTTTTTTAATAATTTATATTATTTTTTATTTTGTTAATAAAATTTCTTTTTTAAAAAACTTTTATATTTTAACGTTTGTATTTTTTGTTTTAAATTATTTACATTCAATTATTTATTATTTATTATTAATTTTTTCTGGTTCTGAAATTCAATTTTCAATTATTCTATGGCCAAGTTTTTTATCTTCTTTGACAAGTGTTGTTTTATTTTTAATTGTTTTACCGTATTTTAAAAAATATCAATCAAAAAACAGAAGAGTAATTATTGAGATTGCAAAATGAAATTTTTAGACGATTTAAACAATTCGCTTATCGGAGATGACAAAATTCGAAAAATTAACAAAGAGTTTGATGAATCTTACGACATCGAGAATTTTGATATTGAGCCAAAGAAAAAAAAGAAAAATTTAGTTTTTCATTATGTTATTTTAATTTCAATGATTTTAATGCTTTTTGCAAAAATTTTTATTTTGCAAGTTGTTGAGGGAAAACATTATCGTGAACTTGCTGAAGGAAATAGGTTAAGAACTAGAATGGTAGATGCTCCAAGAGGTTTGATTTTAGACAAAAACGGAAAATCTTTAGTAGAAAATAAACCTCAATTTGTATTAACTTTGAACGCTCAAGATTTACCAAAAGAAAAAAAAGAAAGAGATATAATCGCGCAAAAAGTTGCGTCCCTTTTACCAATTTCTAAAGAAGAAATTCTAAAAAAAATGAAAAATTATGAAAATATTTTTGATCCAATAATTTTATATGAAAATATTACTCGCGAAGAATCAATATCATTAAAAGAAAAATTATCTAATATTATTTGCTTGGAAATTCAAGAAAAATTAAATCGAGAATATGCCCGAGATTATGGAGTTGCTCATATTTTAGGTTATATTGGAAAAATTAATGACGCTGAATTATCTGAAAATAATGAGTACCAATTAAGTGATTATTTGGGAAAGGCAGGTTTGGAATTAAGCTATGAAAATTATTTAAAAGGGGAAAAAGGTCAGGAAAGAGTTGAAGTTGATGCGCAGGGAAAAGTAGTTAGTGTTTTGGCAAAAAAAGAGTCAAACACTGGGAATAGTGTTGTTTTGGGAATGGATTTGAATTTTCAAAAAAAAGTTTATGAAATTATGCAAAAATATAAAACAGAATCTAACAGCCGAGCCGCAGCAGCAGTAACCATTAATCCTCAAACCGGTGAAATTTTATCATCAGTTAGTTTACCTAGTTATGATAATAATATTTTTACAATTGCTTCAAAGGAAGAATTTAATCATGCATATAATAATCTAATCCAAAACGAAAGTAAGCCAATGATAAATCGAGTAATTGCTGGTTTGTATCCGCCTGGTTCTACGATTAAACCTCTTGTCGCTTCAGCTGGACTTGCTGAAGGCACAATTACGCCGCAAACAACAATTAATGCCCCGGAAGCTATACTTATTCCAAACAAATACAACCCAGATATTGTGTATCGTTTTCCAGATTGGAAAAAAGGTGGTCATGGTTATGTAAACGTTTATAGCGCTGTTGCTCAGTCTTGTGATGTTTACTTTTATGCTGTTGGTGGCGGTTGGGACAAAATTCAAGGTTTGGGAGTTGAAAAATTAAAAGATTATTTTAAAAAATATAATCTTGGTTCTCAGACTGGAGTTGATATTCCAGGCGAAGGATCAGGGCTTGTCCCTACTCCGGAATGGAAAAAAAAGGTGAAAAAAGAAGATTGGTATCAAGGTGATACTTATCATATTTCTATTGGTCAAGGAAATTTATTGGTTACTCCCCTTCAGTTGGTAAATTATATTGCTGCAGTTGCAAATGGCGGAAATTTAATGCGCCCGCATTATGTAAGCAAAATTACAGATGTTAAAGGAAAAACCATTAAAGATCAGACCAAAAATATTAAAAAAGAAAATATAATTTCAGCAAATGTAATTGATGTTGTAAGGCAGGCAATGCGACAAACTGTAACTTCTGGTACTGGTAAAAGTTTAAACAATTTAAAAGTAGCAGTTGCTGGAAAAACTGGAACAGCTCAGTTTGAAAATAATACTTCGCTTCATTCCTGGTTTGTTTCTTTTGCACCTTATGATAATCCGCAGCTTGCAACAGTAGTTCTTTTTGAGGGTGGCGGAGAAGGTAATGAAGTTGCGGTTCCAGCAACTAGAGAAATTTTAGAATATTATATTGATAATCAATTGAATAAATAAAATTAAATAATAATTGATATCTTACAGAAAGTTAAAAATATTTAAAATGATAAATATAATGATAAATAAGAAATAAAAAGACATAGTTATAGCTCTTTGGTAAACTTGGGACTCAAACATCAAAATTGCTGTTCGAATTTGGCTGCAAGGCGAGATAAAAGCTAAAAATGTTGATATTTTTGACCTTTCAATAAATTTAAAACCCGAAGACTAAAAATAATACTGTTTCAAGAATGAATATGATGAAAACTATTTGGCATAATTAATTGTCAAAATAGTTCTCGTCTTGTTCAAATAACCGAGTAGATTTTTCTGGTTCCTGGCGACCCGTCCCCGTCAAGCGTAAATATTTATTAAAAGAACAAAAATTGTATTCTTCTTTAGTTAAAATAAAGATATTATATAATAACAATATAAGGAGTAAATGCATCAATAAAAAAATGTTCAAAATGCAAATCTAAAAATATAGTTGATAAAGATCTAACATATTTTGCCAATCAATAAAATTTTCCAAAACCCATCTCCGCATGCAAAGATTGCGGGAAAATTTTTAAAATTACGCTGATTTAAACAAAGAAAAATAAGGTAACGCTTGATTATTATTTTAATAATCAATATAATGTAATTAATAAAATATGCCTAACAAATTGGAAATTTCCATCGGAAATCCTTTTATTATCCAATTTAATTTGTTAAAACGATGTATTTTTAATTGCCCATATTGCTATCTTAAGCATCAGAGATCTGATGCTATTTTTTTATTTTCAGACTATAAAAAGTTTTTTGATAAATTGGATAAATATAATAAAGAATATGGGTTAACTTATAAGTTAAATATTACGGGCGGAGATATTTGGTATCATCCAGAAATTAATAAAATTTTAAAATTTTCATTTGATAAAAAATATGTAATAAAGATTGCTTTGCTTATTAATTCCTTATGGCACAAAGACTCTAAAAAAATAGTTTTAAGCATTAAAGACAAGATTGGTCTGATTCAACTAAACATAGATTCAAAAAATCTATTTGATGATATTGGCTTCTTGGATAAAAATAATATCAAATCTGCAATTAAGATTTTTCTTTCAAAAGATGAAAAATATTTTCAAAAACAGATTAAAATTTTAAAAAGCGTTATTGAGAAAAATCAAAAAATAATTATTTCTCTAGACAGATTATGCCCAATAGATAATAATCAGAAAAAAGAAATGCTTTCGAACAGCGAACTTATTAAAAAAATTGTATTCCTGCAAAGAATAACAAAAAATCTAATTTCCGTAGACGATCCCTTGCTTAAAAGCTTAATTTATGATAAGATCAACACCAAGTTCAAAATAGGTTTAAAAGGATGTATTATCCCAAACGGTGGGGTAGCAATTTATCCAAACGGTGATATTAAATTATGCTCAAGGATACCAAGCTTTCAAACCGGTTTTAACACAAGAAATTTTGAGTTAGTAAAATATATTAATAAATATATTTCAATTAGACAGAATCGATTGAAAAAATGTTGCAAATGTGAATATTTTGATAGTTGCCAAGGTGGGTGTCCGGCCACATCATATTATTTAACGAAAAAGTTTCAAGACATTAATTGCTTAAATAAAAAAAATGGAAATTCCGCAATATCATGAAAACCAAACAAAAGTTGAAGCACAAGCTCAAAAATTAGCTGGTTTTTTAGATTCCGTTTCTAAAACTGCTTATAGATTATCAGGTGGCGATTTAGAAATTATTCAAAAAGCATTAGAAACAAATCCTGACGAGCAAAACCAAGAACTTTTGCAGCAAGCATCAAGAATATTGGATGTTAGTAAAGACGGCTTGACTTCTGATATTGTTTCCAAATCTTTAGATAATGCTAAAATAAAATTTAGTTTTGCCCACTATCATTTTCATCAATCAACTGATTTTACTTGTGCTGTTGCTTGTTTTATTATGGGAACAAGTATTTATTTACCGAAATTAAGACCCAGCCAAAAAGCTGAAGCTGATATTTTTCAAAAACTTATAAAGCCAGGATTTTATCAACCCGAAATAACCGATTTAATTAAATATGCAACATCCTTGGGATTATTCGCTACAATATATTCAGAAAACAATTATAAACAATATAAGCCAGATGATGATTTTGGTAAAAGAATTCGAAAACATTATTTAAGCTTTTTATCGCAATCAGAAAATAACCCGTTTCTGGAAAATAACCCAGGCGTTGAAATTAGGCCAGAACTAATTAAAAATATATTATGGAATGGCGAGGTGATTTTAATAAACGGAACAGTTGGGTCAACTCCTCATATGAGATTGATAAGCGGATATAAAAAAAATAAATTTATTATTTCGGATCCATTAAAATTCAGTAAAAGTTTGTGTGATTTTGATGAAATTCAAGAATTCTCTAAAGCTCCTTATGGAAGATTTATGTTTTCTATTTCAACCAAACCTCGTGAACTTTTAGATTATGGAAAATAATTTGGGATATAAACCTACTGAAATTATGAATAAAAATCCGGAGCAACTAGTTTCAAACTTGGATTTTGGCTGGCTTGGTGATAAAAATGAATTTCTTGTAGAATCTATTAATATTCCATACCAATATTTAACGCCTCAACAAAGAGCTAATATTCCGGAATATTACGCCAATATTGTTAAGCCAAATATTCAAGATGCTTTACGAAACAACCAGGATATAGGGCAAGTTCTTCAAGAATGCAAAAGATACCAAGAAATTTATATTCCAAAAGTTACTTCTTTTATAGACTATAAAACATTTATTAAACAGTCATATTCAGAAAAAATAAACTGGCAATACCAAATTAGTCAATTGTTAGATAGTGTTTCCCAAAATGGATTTGATAAGCCATCTATTGATCAAGCGCTTTTATTGCTTTTTCAAGCCGAAATTATTGAATCAAAATTTTTTTTCTTTTTTTATCGAGTTTAGCCAATTATAACTACTAATAATGTTTTTTCA
>CAYUUY010000021.1:0-12399 GCA_964448035.1 uncultured Candidatus Saccharibacteria bacterium | reverse complement strand
TGATATGGGAACTGCAATTATTTTATCAATAATAGGTTTGACAATTTTAATTTCTTTGACATACCAGCTGCTATTAAAATTGTCAAACCTATTATTGATAAAATAATTGCAGTTCCCATATCAGGTTGCATTATTACTAAAAAAACAGGCAAAGCGATAATTCCTAAAGAATAAAGTAATGTTTTTAAATCAATATTATCCTTTTCTGATAAAAATGCGGGAAGCGTAATAATCAAAACAATTTTAAAAATTTCTGATGGTTGAAGTCTAAAAAAACCAATATCAAACCATCTCGTTGTCCCTGTTGCGTCAGAATGAAAAAAAAGGACTAAAATTAAGCTCAAGATTCCGATCACATAAATTATCAGAGCATAACTTTTTAAAGCTCTATAATCAAGTACCTGTATAGCAATTGCAATGATTATTCCTGTTATCGCAAATAAAATCTGATTATATAAAAGGTGTTTATCAGCTTGTGAATATGTTATCGAATAAATTGTAACCACACTTAAACTAAGAATTAAAAATACTGAAATATATAAAAACCAATCTATATATTTAAATTTTTTAAACATTATTTTTCTTGATCTTTATAAACAATTTATTGTCTAAAATATCTATATAAGATTCTTCTTCTATTGATTTTAAAAAGATATATTTTGTGCAAAAAGTTTTTTCGAAAATTTCCTTTTGGTATTTATTTAATATTTTTTTAATTTTATCATTTGCAAAAACCTCAATTTCAACATTTTCCCCAGGCTGCAATTTGAATTTTTTTCTCAAACTTTGAATGTAACGAATAATATCTCGAACAGCACCTTCTTCTAACAGCGAATATGATATTTTTGTATTTATAATTGCTTTTTCAGAATCATTTTGTCCTAATTTCCAAATTGAATTTTCTTTAAGATTTTCGTCAATCGTAATTTCAATAATATTAGATTGATTTTTTAATATTTCAAGATATTCATTATCTATTTTTTTGGATATTTTAGCAATTTGCAAAGGTTGTCTAACTTTTATTTTTGCTTTTTCTCGGGCGCTATAAATTGCTTTTAAAAAACTCCTTACAATCTCAATATTTTCAATAATTGTTTTATCTTCTGATTTTTCTTTTTGTATTTTTGGCCAAGCTTCTAGATGAATTGATTTTTTATTATCTTTGTTCTTGATGTTTTGAAAAATTTCTTCACTGATAAAAGGCATTATTGGAGACAAAATTTTTAATAAATTTAACAAAACTTCTTGTAACACTAAATAAAATTGGCTATCTTCTCTTTTTCGATTAATTCTCAAATACCATGTTGAAAGATCATTAATTACAAAATTTTTAATTTTTTGGCTCGCGCTATAATGATCAAATTTATTAAAATCATTCTCAACATTTTTAATTAATTTGTTAGTTTTGATTAAAATCCATTTATCTAATAATTCTTCAAACTTTTTTGGCTTAATATTATTATTTTTATTATAAAAATTTTTGTATGTTGAATAAAAACAATAAATATTCCAAAGAATCAAAATAAATTCTCTTTTTGCCTTTTCTGCATTGTTATAACCAAATTTTAAATTTCGGTATGGATGTGAATTAACATACATCCACCTCATAGTATCTGAGCCTATTTTTTCAGCAGCTTCATCAAACCAAATTGCATTACCTTTACTTTTATGCATTTCTTGACCTTTTTCATCTCTGACTGATTCGTATCCTAAAACTGTTTTAAAAGGTTCTTTGTTTTCTAAAGCCGTACTCATTGCAATTAAAGAATAAAACCAATTTTTAAATTGACCAGGCAATGATTCGCAAATAAAATCAGCTGGAAACCATTTTCCCCAATCTGATTTATTTTTAAAATATTCCATTGTAGAATATGGCACGATACCTGCATCAAGCCAAGGATTACCAACATCTTTAATTCGAGATATTTTGCTACCGCATTTGCTACATTTAATTTTTATTAAATCAATCCATGGTCTATGAGGGCTATGATGCTGAAATTTATCCCATCCTTCTATCGCTCTTTTTCGCAATTCTTGTTTAGATCCTATGACTTCAAAATTTCCGCATTTTGGACATTCAAAAATTGGTAAAGAAAGTCCCCAATACCTTTTTTTTGAAATCAACCAATCATGCATATTATTCAACCAATCAATTTCTCGATTCAAACCATATTCTGGTAACCAATTAATTTTTTTTGTAATTTCAATCATCGGCTTACGTAACTCATCCATTGAAATATACCATTCGTCAACCAACCTAAAAACAAGTTCTTCTTTACATCTCCAGCATGTTGGATATTGATGTTTATAATCTTGTTTTTTAAACAAAAATCCATTGTCAGCAAGATCTTTAATTACAATTTCAGATACTTTTTTAGAAGATTTCCCTGAATAATGATTATAATCTTCAAAGTATTCCCCACTTTCATTTAAAGGAGAGATTGCCGGTAATTTTTCTTTAATACCTAAAGCCCTATCTTCAGCGCCAGCGCCAGTAGCACAATGAATCAAACCTGTGCCTTCAGAATCAGAAACTGGCAAAATTAAATCATCGCTAGCTATTGTTCTATACTGATAATTATTTTTTTCAAAAACTTTTTTAACAGCTGGTAAATCTTGAAAAAAACTTTTATATTTCAAACCAATCAATTTTAAACCAATCACTTTATGAAGAATTTTTGGAGATGTAAAAATCTTATTTACTATTTTTTCAAGAACCCAATATTTCTGATTATTCTCTTCAACAAGCACATATTCTTTTTTTGGATCAATCACAATCGCGATATTTGCTGGAAGCGTCCATGGGGTAGTAGTCCAAACTAATAAATTCTCATTTTGGTGTTCTTTAGATATAATAGGAAATTTTACGTAAACAGAGGTGTGAACAATCTCTTTATATTCTTCTGATAAAATTTCATGTTGAGAAATTGCAGTTCCACATCTTGGACACCAAGGAACAGTATCATAACCTTTATAAAGCCATTTATTGTCATAACATTTTTTTAGAAAAGCCCAAATTGCGTAATTATTTTCTTCCGAGTTTGTAAAATAAGAATCATCCCAATTCATCCATTGGCCAAGCCTAATTGATTGCTCTGTTTGAATTTTAGAATATTTATTAACTCGCTCTTTACATTTATCTACAAACATAGAAATTGACGCGAAAGAATCATTTGGTATTAAATTTTCAATATCTTTTTTAGTTTTCAGATTTAATTCTTTTTCAACCTCAACTTCAACCCATAAACCCTGACAGTCAAAACCATTTTGATACCTTTGGTCATAACCTTGCATTGCTTTGTATCTTTGATACATATCTTTTAAAGTTCTGCCCCAAGCATGATGAACGCCCATAGGATTATTAGCAGTAATTGGACCATCCAAAAATGACCATTTTTTATTTCCTTTATTTTTATTTTGAAGCTTTACAAAAATCTTATTTTTTTTCCAAAAATTTAATATTTTGTGTTCAAGCTGAATAAAATCTTGTTTTGGATTAGCTTTTTGTAATTTCAAAACTCTTCCTTTCTTTTATTGCCTTTTTCACCAAACTATCAGCTATTTTATTTTTTTCTCTTTTTATATGACCAAATGTTATTAAGCTAAAGCCTAAAATCATTTCACGGATTTTAAAAAACAAAGGTTTTAAATCAGGATGTTTAATTTTGTATTCTTGATTCATTTGTTTAACAATTAATTCACTGTCGAGAAAAAATTCTACTTCAGTTGCTTGAAATTCTGATTTTGCAATTTCTAAGGCTTTAATTACAGCCTTATATTCCGCCTGATTATTTGTTCCGTCTCCAATAAATTCACAAAAACGGGCTAATTCTTTTTTATTTTCATCAAAAAAAACACCTCCTATTCCTGAAGGTCCTGGATTATTAAAAGAACCGCCGTCTGTATAAGCAATTATTTTTCTTTTTTCCATATTCTAATTATATGTTAGAACAGAATGAATTTCAAGCTAATTATTATTGTGTAATATTTCCATCACCGGCATATAAAGTAAAATCAAATATGCCAATTAAAGCGCCTGATTGATTATCAATTTTTGCTTGTAATTTTCTTTTTGCTTGACCAAAATAACCAATTGATTCAATATAAGTATAGCCGAGGTCAATAACTCCTTGCATTGCCTTCATTGTAATTTTTGCTCTAACTTGTGATATATTAACTCCAGGATTCTTATCTTGGGGGACAAGCAGCCTAATTCTAATAACCCCATTTTCTCCTGTATCCGCTAACATTGGAAATGAACCACGACTACCATAAACATCATTGCCAAGAAAACTTGAATGCCACTGTTTATTTATAGAACTAATATATGCATATTCCATATCAGCAAGAACATTCGATCCACCTGATATAATTTCCCATTCTAAGTTAAACGTATGCTCCGGCCTCTTGAATTGTAAAATATCATCTGCCTTCATTTCAATTTCTGCTTGTTCTCCCCTACTATAAATTTTCATATCATAAGTTGGTTTTGTAGGATCAAGTAGTACATTTGTTGATCGACCCTCGGCTTGAATTGTATCACCGCTTGCTATTGATCCTAAAATAACCCTGCGATAATCTGTGGATTCTTCAGAAGGTTGCTCAGTTGTTATCGGAGCTTCGATACTTCTATCCGCTCGATAAGCTAACAAACCCTCTTCGATCCCAGCTTCTGCCGCATAATAAGCAACTTGTGATTCCGAAAGATTGGTTGCTGTTCGCAAACGAATAATATTCGTTCGAGCTGCAATTAAAAGTATTACTCCAATCGTGCCAATAAGCAACATTGTAATAAGCAAAGCTGATCCTGAGTTTTTTTGATAATTTTTTTTCATTTTATTTTATATTTCTACTAGTTATTGTTGTATCAATGTGTAAATTTGTTTCTTCAATCTCTGCTCTTAAACCAGGAATTGTTTTTAATTCAATTTTCAACTTAACAAAAGGCTGCATACTTGCATCTGAATTAGAATTTCTGGTTCCTGATATATCAAACTTCGTAACTTCAATATTGTCAGCTGTAATCGATTGAAGCGTTGACCAATAGCTAGTAGGGTTTGTTCCTTTTTCTTTATACATTAATTTATTGTCGACTAATTGATAACACACTTTACGGATTATTGGTGTTTCAGAAGTGCTTTCTGGGGTTTCGATTTCTAAATAAAGCCCGCCTAAGCACTGATCATCAATTGTACCAATTTTAAACATTTTTGCAGAACGGACTTGCTTTGTAATTGTTTCAACAGGAAAATTAAGTGACTCCTGAGCACGCTGCAAAACTTCTGCTCTGCTTTTGCTTCCAATTGTTCGAGAAAAAATAATTACTGAAGCAAAAATAACTATTCCAAAAATGAATGTTGCGATCAAAACCTCAATTAAAGAAAATCCTTTGTTATTTTTCATTACAATTGCTTCCAATTACTAATAAATGTTTCAAATATTATTGATTCTTCTTGGCCATAATCTTGCCATTTAGTTTCAGCAATAACTTTGTAAATAATATCTTTCGCAACAAATTGTTCGTTTTTTATTAAATCTGAATCTGCTTTTACTTTTTCAAACTTTATTGATCGTGTATATTGAACATTTTCTTTGCCATTAATTGTTTCCTCATCTAAATCCAGCTTCCATGTTTTACTCGAATCTTGAAATTTTGGATGATATAATAAATTAAAATTTTGACTCCTCACAAATCCATTATCCCATTTATCAGTTGAACCAAATTGTTTCCAGTTACTATCTCTTAACTGATGTATTGCCTCAATAGATTCTTGATTATAGCCTGAAGCTTCTAAGCGATGTTTGTTAACTGTGCTTGATCTCAAAACCATTGATCCCAAAATAACAGCTCCACCTAAAAGAATTGCAAGTAACCCAACTGCAATCAAAACTTCAAGTAAACCAAAACCACTGTTTTTATTCATCAATATTTATATCCCCTATTGTTATTTGACTTGTTGCCACAATAATATCAAGATTAATTTTATCGTTTGTTTGTTTGTGTTTTAATTGTATCGTGTATTGATTAGCAGAATTTGAACCAAATCTATTAATATCGCCACTAGGGATTAAATAATCTAAAATCAGTGTGTTATTTTCAATTGCTCTTGGATTATCAGCAGTAATTTCGTTTACTATAACAATTTTTTCTAAATCACCACTATCAACAACAATGTTTTGATAGCTCTCGTTTTTCGCAATCCCTTTTATTTCCCAATGGACTCGATTATTTTGCTCAGAAATAATAATTTGATATTTTGAAATTCCTGTATCTTCGGTTCGCGGAGATAAAGCTAAACCTCTTGTTCTTAAAATTAATGATTTTAATTCAGTTGCCGTATCTTTAAGCTGAGCTTGTTTACCATAAGTTCTAAATTGCGGAATAGAAACTATTAAAAGAAGCGCTAAAATTGCGATTGAAACTAGTAGCTCAATTAATGTAAATCCCTCGCTTTTTTTCATATATTACTTATCTATATAATAATTATATTCAGACGGAATGCTAAAATTATCACATGAGGTAGCGCAGAAAGAATTATTTACATCTTTAATATCTGAGTCATTTTTATTTTCTAAGTGTGTAAAAATACAATAATGACCATTTTCTGTTTTCATATATTTATAATTACTTACATCTTCTTCACATTCGTTTTGATTCTTGCAAAGCGGGTCATAAGGAGGACGCGACAAAAAGCTAGACGGGTTGTTAATATCACCCAATCCATCCAAATCAAGCAAAGCGCACTCTCGTCCAGGAAATTGATGTTTGCTAGAATAATACATTTCAATTGCGTTTGCAACATCAGAAATATCTGCTTTGCGTTTAGTGTCACGAGATTTCTTCCTAATTTGAACAGTATTAATTACAACCAACATTGCGATAACACCAATAATAAAAACTGTAACTAATAGTTCTATTAAAGTAAAGCCATTTTTTGATTTCATTGTTCTCCTTATATTATTCTTAAATACCAATCAAGAATTTGTGTTCCCCAAAATGCGGTAACAAAAAACGCAGTAACCATTATTGGCGCAAATGCGATTTTTTGTTTTAAATGTCTTTTGCCGCTTGCAATTAATGCTAAGGCGACTAAACCACCAATAATAGCAGTTAAAAATAAAAAAACCCATACATTTGGAAAAGCTAAAATAAAACCAAGAATTAATCCGAGCTTAAAATCTCCAAAACCAATCCATTTTCCTTTTGAAACTAAATTTAATATTAACCAGAAAATTCCGCCAATTATTGCTGCCCAGATTCTCATTACAATCAAGTCGATTGATTGGCTATTTAGATAAAGACCCCATGCCACCCAAATAAGAGTTAAAATTATTAAATATATTAGTCCTTCGTTAGAAATTTCCATCTTCATCAAATCGTAAACAAATATAATTACTAGCCCAAAAGATAATAGCATTAGAAAAATAGAATACAGCGATGCATGAAAATAATACCAACACAAAATAAAAAGAATTGCCATTACAATTTCAATTGCTGGGTATTGCCAAGAAATTGGTTTACCACACTCTCGACACTTTCCACGTAATAAAATATAACTAATTACTGGAATTAGGTCTTTTGCAGGAAGCTTTGCCTTGCAATGCGGACATTCAGATCGATCATGAATAAGACTATCTATGTCTGGCAATCGGTAAATAATTGCGTTGGCAAAGCTTCCTAAAATTAATCCTGCTATTGATACAATTACAAAATCCATTTAAAATTTACTTAAAAAATTAATCAGAGTTTAAACAATATTCAGAGCCACTGTTAGCATTAGAATCAATCTCCATGTCTTTTGCGCACAAGGTATATTTTGAATCTCCCTTGTAAATATAATAATAGTAATAGCTGCTATTGTTTAAAGGATCTTTTACATCGCCTTTAAGATATGTTCCCAAATATGTACCAGTTTTTCCAAATATGGCGCCTCCAAGAGAATCAGCTGTTTCGGTAGATTTATATGTTCTGTTTAAAGTTCCCGGATATTTATTTTGATCGTCATAATATGATTCGATAGCGATTGTTAACGATCTCATATCATCTTTTCTTTGAGCGTCTCTGGCCTTTTTTCTAGCTTGAGTTAAGTTAAGAATAATTACCACTGCTAATATTGCAATAATTGCAATTACTACCAGTAATTCGATTAAGGTAAAACCTTTTAACTTGTCGGTTCTTCTAAACATTTTCCTCCTAGTTATGGGAATTTTCCCAAAAAATTAATAATTTAATATTTTTAATAAACTTGCGCTAAATTATAAATTGGAACTAAAATTGAAAATACTAAAAATCCGATTGCTATACCTATTATAATAATTAATATTGGTTCAAGTAAAGAAACTAAATTTTTAATCATATTATCTGATTCTGACATATAAAATTTTGAAAGTGAAGATAAAACTTCGTCCAGATTACCGGTTTTTTCACCAACTCCAACCATTTGCGATACCATTGGTGGAAAATTTGGGTTTTTTGCCATTGGCACAGAAAGAGCAACTCCATTTTCAACTTCTTTTCTAACTTTCATTACTGCTTCATAATAAATTCTATTAGCCATTGAATCTGCGGTAATTTTAAGCGAATCAAGAATTGGTATTCCTGATTTTGTAAGCAATGATAATGTGTTTGTAAATCGCGCCATGTAAAGCATTATCATTAATTTTCCAACAAGTGGAGCTTTAATTTTGTAATAATCAAACTGAAGTTTTCCAGCGTCTGTTCTCATATAAACAATAATACCAATTATAATAATTGTTAAAATAATTACTAAAATCCACCAGTATCCAAGCAGAAAATGGCTAATCCCCATCATAATTTTAGTAGTTATTGGTAGTTCTGCTCCTGATTCTATAAAAACAGATTCAAGCTGAGGAATAACTTTTATCATTAATAATATACCAATTACCAACATTGTTACTATTAAAATTATTGGATAAATTATTGCTCCTCTAGCTTTACTAAAAAAACTATACTCTCTTTCAGTGTTTGTGGCAAGTTGTTTTAAAACCCCGGCTAATTTTCCAGAAGCTTCACCAGCTTTAACAACTGAAATAAAAACGTCATTAAAAACATCTGGATGTTTTGAAAGAGCAGATGAAAAACTATGACCTTCTTCTAAATCTGAAATGATTTTTGCCAGTGCTGATTTAAGCATTTTATTTTCAGTCTGAAGCAAAATAACAGAAAGTGATTGAAGTATTGGGAAACCTGATTCAAGCATAGTTGCTAGCTGACGAGCAAAAATCGCCTTATCTTTTACGCTTACTTTGCTTAAAAAAGAAACATTTGCCAAACTACCTTTTTGGATTGTTAAACCAACAGTTTCCAAATCATTTTGGATTAAAATCTTTTTTGCCGTATTTTCATCCTTAGCAACTAATGTTCCTGTAACAATTTGACCTTCTGAATTTTTTGCTTCGAACTCATAAGTAATCATATTACACCCTATTTTTATTATATTTAATAAATTGACATTTTTAAAGCCTTTGGATCTTGCGCCCATACAAGAGCATCGTCAATTGCAATTTCCCCTCTTGAAACCAAATCTGCCAAGACTCTGTCAATAGAAATCATTCCATCACTCATTGAAGTGTTAATAATATTAAACAATTGATATGTTTTTGCTTCGCGAATAACATTTCTAACCCCAGTTGTTGCAACCATAATTTCTGCTGCCGCGATTCTTCCGCCACCTTGTTTTGGAATTAATCTTTGTGAAATTACACCTAACATTACATTTGCTAATTGAAACCTGGCTTGCTGTTGTTGATGAGGAGGAAATACATCAATAATTCGGTCAACAGTTTCTGCTGCATTATTAGCATGAAGAGTTGCTAAAACTAAATGCCCAGTTTCTGCAACAGTAAGCGCCATTGAAATACTTTCAGGATCGCGCATTTCACCCACAAGCACAACATTTGGGTCTTCGCGAAGAGTTGATTTTAAACCTTCGGCAAAAGAAGATGCATCATTATAAACTTCTCTTTGTTGAATCAAGCTTTTATTATTTTCAAAAACATATTCAATTGGATCTTCCAAAGTAATTATATGATCTGATCTTGTTTTATTTATATAATCAACAATCGCAGCTAAAGTTGTAGATTTTCCATGTCCAGTAGGACCAGTTACTATAAATAAACCTTGAGCCGCGGTAGCAAATTTTTCCAAAATTGGAGGAAGACCTAAATCTTCAATAGTTCGAATTTTTGTTGGAATCATACGCAAGGCTGCAGCTATTGTACCTTTTTCATAAAAAATATTAACTCTAAAACGAACTTTATCTGCATAAGAAAATGAAAAATCAACTTGTTTTTCTTTTTGAAGACGTTTTTTTAAATCTTCTGTCAAAATCGAATCAACTAAGTTTGTCAATAATTCTAAATTTAATACTTTTTCAGATTCAATTGAATATAATTTTCCATCAACCCGAATAATTGGTTTACTTTTAAGTGAAAAATGAACATCAGAAGCGTTTTTAGAAATTGCAAAATCAAAAATTTTTGATACTTCTGGCCCTAATTTGGGTAAATTTTTTTCAATGTATTTTTCTGCCATTTTTTATTCTGTTAATGATATTCTTAAAACTTCATCAAGTGTTGTAACGCCTTGTAAAGCTTTGATTAAAGCGTCTTGGCGGATAGTAAGCATTCCGTTTTTAACTGCCAATGTTTGTATTTCCTCTGCAGTTGCCTTATTAACAATTGCATCTTGAACAGTATCAGACATATTCATTACTTCATATACACCAACTCTGCCTTTATATCCATTACTGCATTCTGAACAGCCTTTTCCTTTATAAAATTTTGGCTTGCCATTAATCTTAGATTTTATTTCAGTTGGTAAATTCTGAATTTCTTTTTCAATTTTCTGATAAAGCTCTGTTGGCATTTGCGCTTCTGTTTTACATTTTTCACAAATTCTCCTAACAAGTCTTTGCGCTAAAACAACATTTAATGTTGATGAAATTAGAAATGGTTCAATTCCCATGTCTATTAATCTGGTTGCTGCTCCTCCAGCATTATTAGTATGAAGAGTTGAAAGCATTAAATGCCCTGTTAAAGCAGCGTGAATCGCCATTTCAGCTGTTTCTTTATCTCGAATTTCACCAACCATAATTACATCTGGATCTTGACGAACAATACTCCTCAAACCATTTGCAAAATCAAATCCAATTTGTGGTTTGACTTGACAATGATTAACTCCATCAAGTTGATACTCAACAGGATCTTCTAACGTAACAATATTAATTTCTGGATTGTTTATTTTTTGCAAAACCGCATAAAGCGTTGTTGTTTTACCAGACCCAGTTGGACCGGTTGCAAGTATCATCCCAAAAGGCTTTGCAATGTTTTCTTGTAAAATTTTATAAGCATTGCCAGTAAGCCCTAAATCTTCTAAACTCAGAACTCCTTTTGATTTGTCTAGCAGTCTCAAAACCACTTTTTCTCCGTGGCTTGTTGGAAGTGTTGAAACACGAATATCAATTTCTCTATTTTCAAAAGAAACATCAAATCTTCCATCCTGAGGAATTCTTTGTTCATCAATTTTTAAATGTGCTGATATTTTAACTCTGGCAATAATTGCTGGATGCAGACTTAAATTTACATCAATTATATTTTTTAAAACCCCGTCTACTCTAAAACGAACTTTTAAAAATTTTTCCTCAGGTTCAATATGAATATCTGAAGCGCGTAAAAAAATCGCGTATTTGATTAAACCAGCCAAGATTGTTGGCGCCATTCCAGTATCGCAAACTCTTTTTAAATCTTCCGGGGTTTCTAACTTTCCTTGGACTAATTGATCAATAATTAATTCACCTGTATCTACGTTTGCAGCTACAATATTTTCTGGTTGATTTACTGATGCTTGCTGTTGTTGATTTTGAATTTGAGACTTTTCCTGCAAATCTGCTTTTCTGGTTTCAGCGTCAATAAAAGGATTTTTAATATTTTTAAAAACATTTGTCTTTTTGCTTTCGGCATATTTTTCTAATGCTTTTAAAACACTTGTTTCAGATGTTACGAATAATTCTGTATCAATATTGTTCTTGGCTTTTAAAAAACCGATTATTTGTGCAACTTGCGGTTCTTCTGGCCTTGAAGTAGCAATTTTGAAAAGTTTATCACCAGTTACGTCAAAAACTATCAAATAGTATTTTTTTGATATTTCTTCAGGCAATCGGCTAATAATTTCTATATTGAAATCAGCTTCTTTCAGACTTATATAAGGCAAATCATAGAATTCTGCAAGAGTTTTTGCCAAATCATCCGGCAAAATCAAACCGCTTTCACGAAGCACTTGAATTACACTTTTATTTTCTTCTTTTGATCTTTCTTCAACTGCAACAACTTCTTCTTGTTCTAATAATTTTTTATTTATCAAAATACTAAACAGGCCTT
>CAYUUY010000020.1:0-12685 GCA_964448035.1 uncultured Candidatus Saccharibacteria bacterium | reverse complement strand
TATTACAACCTTAACCAAAATCACCAATGCTGAGATTAGGTTGGATAGGTAGAGAAAATTTTTAGTTCGGATTCTCAGGGTGAGGTGTAATTAAATATTTAATCGAAAAATATACAAAAGCAAAAATGGCAATAATTAATCCTAAAATAGGATAAATTGTCCAAGAAACAATGTCAACAAAAATATTTGAAAATGACTTTTTTTGCATATTCAAATTATATTTAATTAGCAGGCAATAATCAAGAGCTAAAATTTCTTTTTGATAAATATTCAGACAAAGCAACTAATCGATGTGAATATCCCATTTCATTGTCATACCAAGCAATAACTTTTGCTTTGTTATCATCAATCATTTGAGTAAACTCGGTGTCAATTATTGCAGCGTTCGGATTAAATCTAAAATCAACTGAGACTAAAGGTTTGTTTGAAACAGAAATTGCTTCATAATATTTTCTTTCTTTACTAGCTTCTGAAAAAGCAGCATTAATTAATTTTGGATTGGTTTGTTGTTCAAATTCTACTACAACATCTACAACTGAAACAGTAATTGTTGGAACACGAAATGCAAGCCCTTTTAACTTGCCTTTAAGTTTCGGCAAAACTAATTCTACGGCAGTTGTTGCGCCAGTGGTTGTAGGAATAATTGAGTTTGCAGCAGCTCGAGCGCGTCTCAAATCTTTGTGAGGGCTATCTTGCAGATTTTGATCCATTGTGTACGAGTGAATTGTAGTCATAAAAGCATATTTAACGCCAAAAGCTTCGTCTAAAATTTTTAATATTGGAGCCAGACAATTAGTTGTGCAAGAAGCCATTGAAAAAATTTTATCGTTTGGCGTAATAATATCTTCATTAACTCCAGGGACAATTGTTTTAATTTCGCTTTTATCTTTTAAAGGAGCAGTTACAATTACTCTCTGCGCGCCTGCATGTAAATGCTTTTTAACATCACTTGATTTTCTAAAAACCCCTGTTGATTCAATTACTAAATCTATTTGCAAATCTTTCCAAGGCAAATTTTCAGGTTCAGTGATTTGTGTACATTTAATTTTTTTATCATTAATAATTATCTCGTTTTCATTTGCAGAAATATTTTCATTTAAAACACCATAGCTTGAATCATATTTTAGCAAATGAGCTAAAGTGTCTGGAGTAGTTAAATCATTGATTGCGACAATTTCTAAATCGCTTTTTTGGGCTGCTCGAAAAAATGTTCGACCAATTCTGCCAAACCCATTGATTGCGACTCTAAGATTCATATTGTTCCTCCTTTATGTTTATTTGAAAATCATTTGGAAAAAATGTTTGTAAATTAGTTTGAGCTCCCCATGCTTGAATGACTTGGCTAGAATTATATGTTCCAAATTTTAATGCATTTTTTAAATCATTGTTATTTTTAATTATTACAGATAGAAAACCAGAGCCAAAAGCATCGCCAGCCCCAGTTGAATCAAGGGGTCTTGTAAAAATTGCTGGAGCAAAAAAATAATTATTTTTTGCAAGCGCATAAGCCCCATTTTCGCCATCAGTTATAATAATATAATTTTTTAGAAATTGGCGTGTTTTATTAATAATTATATTTAAATTATTAGTACGATCATTTACTAATTTTTGAGCTTCTTTTTTGTTTAAAAATAATAAGTTTATTTGCTTAATAAGCCTTTTGATTTTAATTTCGTTTTTTAATTCTTCGTTTCCAGGATTAAAAGCAACAAAAGCATTATTTCTTTTTGCTAAAAATAAAATTTTTTCAATTAAACCAAAATCTCCGCCTACTGATGTAATATAGAACCAACGAGTTTTTAAGTTTGTTAAATCAATAATTTCTTCATTTATTTTTTTGCTTGCTCCGCGATAAACTAAAATTGTTCGTTCTCCGTTTTCACTTTTTAATATGATTGAAAGCGCGCTTGAATAATTATTGCTTTTTAAAATATTTTCTGTTGAAACGCCATTTCGGTGCAAGTTAATCAATATTTGTTTACCCAAGCTATCATTGCCTACTTGAGTAATAATTCCTGTTGAAAGTCCGGTTTTTGCAATTCCAACAGCTGTGTTAGCCCCTCCTCCTCCTGGTAAAATTTTCAATTCATCGACTTCAATTTTTGATCCAATTTTAAAAGATTCAGTTTGCTTTGTTTCAAAAGCGTCGCTTTGCTCAGGAGCGATTTTCTTAATAAAAATATCTTGTGTTGCATTACCAACAGAAATTACATCATACATATTTATATCTTTCTTGCTGAACCAAACATTTCGATTTTTGATTCAACGGTTTTTTGAATTTTTAATGATCCAAAACCTAAAATTTTTCTTGAGTCTATTTCGCAAGGATGGTTATACAAATATTGTTCTAAGCCTTTTTTAAAACTTGCCTTTAAATCATTATCAATATTAATTTTGCAAATTCCATTTGAGATTAATTTTTTAATTGTGTTTGATGGCATTGAAGATGCACCATGTAGTACAAGAGGTATATTTAAATTTTCATTTATTATTTCTAGTCTTTTAAAATCAATTTTATCAGGTTCATCTTTAGGCAATCCGTGTTTATTTCCAATACTAATTGCCAACATATCAACTCCGGTTTCAAGCGCAAATTGTTTAGCATCAACTGGATCAGTAAAATTTGCTTTTTTATCTTTTTTATTTACGTTATCAATAGCCCCAATTTCACCTTCACATATAAGCCCGAACTGATGTGCTGAATTAGCCCAATTTTTAGTGTTTAAAATATTTTTTTCAAGCATATATTTTGACCCATCAAACATGATTGAATTAAAACTAGCTTTGATTGCTAAATCTAAATAATTTTTGCTTTTTCCATGGTCTAAATGAATTATAACTGGAGTTTTGCTATTTTTAACAACTGTTTTCATAATTACAAAAATATTTTCAAAACCCGCGTATTCAATGCTAGTTTCACTAACAGCCATAAAAATTGGAGCCTTTTTTTCTTCTGCTGCGCGGATAACAGCAAGAGCGCTTTCTAAATTAAAAACGTTAAAATGACCGATTGCATATTTTTCTTCATACGCTTTTTTAATAATTGACCTTGGGTCTAAGAACATCCACCTCCTTGCTATTATTTATATTGTAACATATAATTTGTTTGATTAAACTATTTAATCAAACTAAAATATAATTAATAATGAAAAAAGAAAAAAGTCGAAAAATATTACGTATAAATAGCCTTTTAAAAGAATTAATAGCAAAAAAAATTGCTGTGATTGATTTAAGCGGCGCTTTAGCAACTGTTCAAGAAATTGATACTGCTCCAGATTTAACTCATTCAAAAGTATATTTAAGTTTTATTTCTTCAAATCGTGAACCGCAAGAATTAATTAATGAAATTAAAAAACATTCCCGCGATTTTGAATATCAAATTTTAAAGGAGACGGAACTAAAAACAATTCCTCAGTTGCATTTTGTTTTAGATAAGCGCCCAGATTATAGTACCAAAATTGAATTAATTTTGAAAAAAGTTGAAAAAGGCAAAAAATAACTTTTATTTAACTTTATTTTGTGTTAAAATTAAGTAAATGAACAGAAACAGTATTTTTGTAATTTTTACATTTTCGTTTGCTGTTTTTCTTTCAGCTTTTTTAATTATTTTATTTGCCACAAATCCTTACCAATCATCGTGGTCTGTTCATTTAGCATTTTTTATATCATTGTTTTTGGCAATTGCTGCAATTCTATCTTTAGCTAATTTTTATATTCGTTGTGTCTTTTTTTCTGAAAATACTAATTTATTGCCAATTGGAGTTGCTGTTCGTCAAGGATTTTTAATCGCCTTGGGAATTATTGGTTTATTACTACTTTATACAGCTAGAGTTTTAAACTTTTTTGATGGTTTTTTGCTAATTTTAGCAATATTATTAATTGAATTATATTATCAAAAATAAATATGCAAGGTCATTTACATCCAGTTACACAATTTTTTAGAAAGGTTATTAAAAGTTTTAAAGAACTTGGTTTTGAAATTGTAGAAGGCCCGGAAAAAGAAACTGAATGGTATAATTTTGATTCGCTAAGAATGCCAGACGATCACCCTGCGCGAGATATTCAAGATACTTTTTGGTTAAAAAATGGCGAAGTTATGAGAACTCATACTTCAGCTTCTCAGGTTAGAACTATGGAAAAACGTACGCCACCTGCAAGAATAGTTGTTCCTGGCAGATGTTTTAGACGAGAAAATACAGACGCTTCGCATGAACACACCTTTTATCAACTTGAGGGAATGGTGATTGATAAAAATATTACAGTTGCAAACATGATTGGGACTTTGGAAGAATTTGCTAAAAAGATATTTGGTAAAAATATTAAGTTTCGAGTTCGTACTAATTTATATCCTTTTGTAGAGCCGGGTTTTGATATAGATATAACTTGCACTATTTGCAAAGGAAAAGGTTGCAATGTTTGTAAGCAAACAGGCTGGTTAGAGGTTATGCCGTGTGGTATGATTCATCCAATAGTTTTAAAAAATATGGGGATTGATCCAAACAAGTATTCAGGTTTTGCTTTTGCTTTTGGTATTGATCGTTTAGTAATGCTTGAAAAAGGGGTAAAAGATATTCGTCTTTTTTATTCTAGTGATTTAAGATTTTTAAAACAATTTTAATGAATATTTCAATAAATTGGTTAAAAAAATTTGTTAAGTTTCGAAAACCTGTTCAAAAACTCGCAGACGATTTAACTCGAGTTGGTTTAGAAGTAGAACAAATCCAAGAAAAAGAAAACGACATAATTTTAAAACTCGACGTTTCCCCTAATCGTTATGATTGCTTGTCAGTTCTTGGCGTTGCAAGAGAAGTGGCAATGCTAGAAAACAAAAAAGTTATTCTTAAAAAATTTAATTTTACTGAAAATAAAATTAACAAGAAATTAAATGTTGAAATAAAAGACAGCAAAATTTGTTCTCGTTATTCTTATTATGTAATAGATAATGTAAAGATTGGTAAATCTCCAAAATGGATGGTGCAGCTATTAGAATCTTATGGTTTTCGCGCGTTAAATAATGTTGTTGATATTACAAATTTTGTGATGATTGCTTTAGGCCAACCTCTTCACGCTTTTGATTATCAAAAAATTGCCCAAAATAAAAATAACCCAAAAATAATTGTAAGAAAAGGAAAAAAAGGGGAAAGTGTTGTTACTCTTGATAACCAGATTTACGATGTTGACGAAAATACCATTGTGATTGAAAGAAATGGAGAAATAATTGATTTATCTGGAATAATGGGTGGGTTAAAATCTGAAATTGATAAAAAGACTAAAACAATTATTTTACAAGCAGCATTGTTTGATCCAGTAATGATTCGACAAACGCGACGCCGCTTAAATCACGAAACAGATGCGTCTTATCGATATGAGAGAGGAATTGACCCGTTAAATAATATTAGAGCTTTAAAATATGCTGCAAAACTAATTGAAAAATATGCTGGAGCTAAAGTTGGCGAATTAAATGATTTAATTTTAGACAAACCAAAAAAGAAAATTATTAAAACAAGCGCTGTTCAATTGTCAAACTATATTGGTCAAGAATTAACCAATCAGCAAATTGTCGAAATGCTTTCTAAGTTAGGTTTTAAGATTAATATTGAAAAAAATATTTTAAAAATTAAAGTTCCAAGCTGGCGGCTTAGAGATATTAATTTTTGGCAAGATATTTCAGAAGAAATAATTAGAGTATACGATATCCATAATATTAAACTAAAACCAATTGAATCTAAAAAAACAGATCAAAAATTAAGTTTGTGGGAAAAAAAAGAAATTATTAAAGATTCATTATTTAAAATGGGCTTAATAGAAGTTTATAATTATTCTTTTATTGGGCAAGAAGATTTAGAAAAAACAAAAAATGAAAAACATGAAGATTTTAGTAAAGATCTTTTTGAGCTTTCTTTTCCTTTATCTCCAGAATTAAAGTATTTACGTCCAAATTTGTCATTGAGCCTAATTAAAACTATTGCGAAAAATCCTCAAGCGGCAAATATCGAAATTTTCGAAATTGGCAATGTTTTTGATAAGGCTGGTTGGAGTTTTAATAAAGAAGAGGCTTCTGAAATATGTATTGCCTGCGCTGGAGAAAAAACTAAAGATGCTTTTTATTATGCTAAAAAATTACTTAATGATTTTGAAATTAAAAACAATGATTTAATAAATGTTTATGAAAATAAATCTGATATACTAAAAGCATATAAAATTCGTAAGAAAAATGTTTCAATAGTCGGGATTGATTTAGATAAGTTTATTCAGCAAGCAAATTTTTCAAATAAAAAAATAAATTTAAATTCGAGCGCTGAAAAATATCGAGACGTTTCGGAATTTCCAGCAATTGAAAGAGATTTAGCATTTGTTGTGGATACAAAAATTCCTTTATCAAAAATCAAAAAAATTATTTTACAAACCTCTGAACAAATAATTAGCGCTGATTTATTCGATGAATTTGAATCCGTTGAAAAACTGGGTTTAAATAAAAAATCAATAGCATTTCATATTACAATTCAATCCAAAGAAAAAACTTTGGATTCGCAACAAGGGCAAGAAATTATTGAAAAAATTATTAAAAATATTGAAAACGAAATTCATGGGAAAATAAGGAGCTAATATGCTTAAAACGCATTATGTTGAAGATTTAAACAAAAAAATAACAGGAGAAAAAGTAACTCTTTGTGGTTGGGTTCACTTGCGTCGAGATCATGGCAAAATTGTTTTTGTCGACTTGCGAGATTCAACTGGAATTTGTCAAATCGTGATTTTACCAAACAATAAAAATTTAGAAAACATAATTTCAAAAATTGGGTCAGAAGATGTACTTAGAATTTTTGGCACTGTCAACGAACGACCAGATAATATGAAAAATACTAAAATTTCTTCTGGTGATATCGAAATTTTAGCGGAAAAAATTGAAATAATATCAAAAGCAAAAAATCCACCATTTGAAATTTCTAAAAACACTTTAGGAATAAATGAAGAAACAAGGTTAAAATATCGATATTTGGATCTGAGAAACCAAAGAATGAGAAAAAATCTTAAAAAACGTAATCAAGCTCTACTTTTTATTCGTAATTATTTAGCAAAAAAAGGTTTTACAGAAATTCAAACTCCAATTCTTTCTAAATCTACTCCTGAAGGCGCTCGGGATTATTTGGTTCCCTCAAGACTTCATAAAGGAAAATTTTTTGCTTTACCACAATCGCCTCAGCAATATAAACAATTATTGATGATTGCTGGAATTGAAAAATATTTTCAGATTGCGCCTTGTTTTCGAGACGAAGACGCGCGTGCTAATAGAAGTCCCGGAGATTTTTATCAGCTCGATATGGAAATGTCCTTTTTTGAGCAAAAAGATATACTTGATTTAGTTGAAACAATGTTGTCAGAGGTGATTGCTAAATATTTCCCAAATAAAAAAATTACTCAAAAGCCATGGCCAAAAATTACTTATGAAGACGCAATGGAAAAATATCAAACTGATAGTCCTGATTTGCGTAAAGACAAAAAAGACATTAACGAATTAGCTTTTGCTTGGATTGTTGATTTTCCATTGTTTCAAAAACAAAAAAAAGATGATTATTTTTATGGTGCTGGTGAAAAATTAGCGCCTTCTCATCATATGTTCACAGCTCCAAAAAATGAGGATATTAAAGAACTTTTGGAAGGTGATCCAACAAAGGTAAAATCATTACAGCACGATTTAGTTTTGAATGGTTTAGAAGTTGGCGGCGGTAGTATTAGAATTCACGATTCAAAGATACAAGAAAAAGTTTTTGACATTATTGGATTTACAAAAAAAGATAAAGTTCAATTTAAACATTTATTAAAAGCATTTGAATATGGAGTGCCTCCACACGGAGGAATTGCTCCAGGCATTGAAAGAATGTTGATGATTTTACTTGGCGAAAAAAGCTTAAAAGAAGTGATGGCTTTTCCTCTTACTGGAGATGGTCGTGATCCAATGATGGAATCACCAAGTGAAGTGGACAAAGAACAATTAAAAGAACTTGGAATAAAAATTTAAAAATAATTTTGGAGGGTTTTGAAAAAATTTTTTTATTTGCTTTGCGCAATATTTATATTTTTTCCTATTCAAGCTAAAGCAGTTGGTTTTTTCTTTCCCGAAAACACAAAATATAAAATAAATCAAAATATTGCAACTTTTTATTTTAATAATGTCCAGACAACTTATTTTTCTTTTGAATTTGAAACTTCAAAAAATGAATTTGCAGCATTAATTCCAGTAAACATAAATTCTCAAGTTAATAAATCTAATTTTGACTTTGACGTATTAGACAATCAAACAAAAGTTGGATATTCAATTACTGAAATTAATAAAATGATTTCTGAAAATAAAACAACTCAAGATAAAATTTTAGATAATTTTTCATTAGAAACAATTTCAGAAAAAGATGTTAAAGAAAAAATATTAAATAATAATTTAGAAATTATAAATCGATCAGAAATTGATAAAAAATTAGATTTGTACAAAAATCATGAGCTTATATTAGCAAAGTTTAATTTAGAAAATTTTCACACTGTTGGAAAATCAGATTATTATTCTGGACAGACAAAGGCAATAAAAGTTGTTAATCAAACTAGTTTCCCGCAGCTTTTGGAAGGTTTATTTTCAAGTTCAATAAATCAAAAAAATAATTCTGTATTAAATCTTTTCACAATTTCAGAAAATCAATTATTGGTTCAGGATTTTGGAATTGAGTATGCCAATTGGGTAGAAGGGAAAGAGTTTAAAAACTATTTTCCTGATTTAGACCCAAATTTATTAAAAAATAAGAAAAAGATATTTTTAACAAAAATGGAACATTTTCAATCATTAAAAAATCAATCTTTCGATTGGCAATTAATTCAATCTAATAATCAAATTTTTGGTGAAAAAACAATTTCACAATTTGAAAAATTTTTATGGGTTTTTATTTTTTCTATTTGCGCAATCTTGTATTTTATTTTTAATATATTTTCAATTTTAGTTTATTTTTCAATATTTATGTTGCGAAAAGCTAAACATTCGTCAATTAAAATTTTATATTTTACGCTTCTTTTCTTTGGTTTGATAGGAATTTTATTTCAGATTTTAGTTGCATGGTTCTTTCTTAATTCAATTTCGCCAATCTTAATTAACGTTATTGCCTATTATTTAAAATATAATTTAGATTTTTTGCAATTATATTCGGGTGTTATAATAGGTTCATCAGTATATTTTTTAATATTAATAGGATTTTTAATAATTTATTTAAGAAAAAAATGATTAAAAAGTTTTGTTTATTTTTAATAATTCTTTTTTTGCCAATCAAAGTTTTTGCAAACGATTTTTCAAATTTTTGGACTTGGAAAAATATTAAGCCAACACCTGTTGTTTCAAACAAGAATATTGAATCAGAAATCGATGCTCGTTCTTATGCAATTTTTGATTATGAAACCGGTCAAATTATTAAATCAAAAAATATTAATCATACACAAGCAATCGCCAGTATTACAAAATTAATGACAGTAATTGTGCTCACAGAAAATTATAAACAAGATGAAATTATAGATGTTTCTTATCGAGCAGCTTATTGCAATGGCTCTAAAATGTATTTATCTCAAGGAGAAAAAATTAGCCTTAAAGATCTTATCAAAGGAATGTTAATCTCTTCTGCAAATGACGCGGCAATTGCTGTTGCTGATTATTACGGAGAAGAAAAAATTGTTGGTTTAATGAACAAAAAAGCTGTTGAGTTAGGGCTTACAAATACTAAATTTTCAGATACAGTTGGTCTTGATGAAAATAATGTTTCAAATGCGAGAGATTTGTTTATTATTTCCAAGCATATTTTACTTAATCAAGATTTTAGAGAAATTCTTAATACTATTAATACAACAATTGTGTCAGCGTCTGGTCAACAACATTTGTTAAATACAACCAATAGATTATTGAAAAATTATCCAGATATTTTTGGTATTAAAACCGGTTATATAGAAGAGGCTGGATTTTGTTTGATTACACTTGCAGAACAAAAAAATCACAAAATAATTGTTGTTCTTTTAGGATCAAGCGATAATAACTACCGGTTTGATCATTCTCGAAATCTAGTTGATTGGGCTTTTCAAAATTCGAGCTGGTAAATTAATTAAGTACTAGATTTTAATATATTTATTAACCGCAAATAAACTGCAAATTGTGCCAATAATTATTCCAACTCCTAATTGCCAAATCACGATTTTTAACCATTGATTTACAAAAAAAGCATAATAAGTTGCAGACAAATTGTAGTCTAAAAAATTGGTGTTTACTAAGTATTTTGAAGCAACAAGAATTATTAATGTCGAAAAAATAGTTGCAAGCAGCGCGTACAAAATACCTTCAATAACAAAAGGAAGACTAATTGACGCTTTTGTGCCACCTACTAATTTCATAATATTAATTTCTTCTTCGCGATTGTGAATTGCAAGTCTCATCGTATTAAAAACTACAAGTATTGAAACTAGAACAAAAAAGCCAGTTGCAATATAACCAGCGTTTTTGATTGTTTTGGTAAGTTTAATTAATTTTTCAATAGTATTTTTGCTATCTCGGTAACTGGTTTTTTTAACAATTTTTGACATTGTTCCTGTTTGAAAAAACTGCGCAGTTTCATCTATTGACTCAGGATTACCAGATTTTATTTCAATACTTCTTGGAAATGGATTATCTTGTTCACTAAATACATTGGTAACTTTTTGGTTTTTTTGAATATCCCGCCATTTTAAAAGAGCCTTTTTTTTATCAATATATTCAACATTTGAAACATCTGGCAATTCTTTAGCTTTTTCAATTGCTACCTTAATTTGTTTTTCTGTTGTGGTTTCATTAAAATAAACAATCAAATCAATTTTTTCTCCAATAGATTTTACCGAAGTATCTATTGCCAAATTTAAAATTACAAAAATCGCGATTGTAATTAAAGTGATTGTCATTACCAAAACAGTTGCAATAGATAAAAGTCTATTACGCCAAAAGCTGCTTAATGATGATTTAAATATTCTCCCAGTTTTTATATAAAACGGCGCGTTTTTCATTCTTTGTAAGTTCCTTTTTCTTCATCTGACACAATCAAGCCATCGCGAATAATAATAACCCTTTTCCTTAATTGATCAACAATATTTTTATCATGTGTGGCTAAAATAACAATTGTGCCAGCTTGATTTATTTTTAGCAATAAGTCAATAATTTCTTTGCTATTTTTTGGATCCAAATTTCCAGTAGGTTCATCAGCAATCAAAAGCTTAGGCCCATGAACCAAAGCTCTTGCAATACCAACTCTTTGCTTTTCGCCACCAGAAAGTTCTTCAATAAAATTAGTTGCTTTATGCTCTAAACCAACTAATTCTAAAACTTGTTTAACTTTTTTATTTATTTCTTCGTTGCAAGCTGCGCAAACTTCAAGAGCAAAAGCAATATTTTCCCAAACAGTTTTCTTAGGAAGTAATTTATAATCTTGAAAAACAACGCCAATTTTTCTTCTAAAATAAGGAATTTCTCCAGATTTTAATTCACCGATATTGTAACCACCAATATATATTTTTCCTGAAGTTGGTTTTTCTTCACATGTTAGTAATTTAGCAATAGTAGATTTCCCAGCTCCTGACGGACCAACAAGTATTACAAATTCACCCCTTTTTATTTGAAATGAAGCATTTTTAAGAGCGTAGGTATTTTTATTGTATTTTTTAGTAACTTTTTTGAAAATAATCATTTCAACCTTCAATTTCAAGTTTAATAAATTAATGGAATATGAGCAAGCCCTTTATTGTTTTAAAATTTTAGAAATAAGAATATAATAAAAATATGGAACATAAAAATATTGAAATTGTTTTTCTTGCCAGAGGCGGACAAGGCGCGAAAACAGCTTCTTTAATATTAGCAAATGCTTATTTAAAAGCTGGCTATTTTGTCCAAGCTTTTTCAGAGTATGGGCCAGAAAGAAGTGGCGCTCCAGTAAAATCATATTTACGTATTTCTGAAAATCGTATACAGCTTCATTCTCAGATCGAAAACCCAGATTATTTGATAGTTTTAGATGATACTTTGCTTGAAAAAGGAGAAACAATTGATTACTTAAATCAGAAATTAAAAATAATTATAAACACTTCTAAAGATTTTCAAGAGTTAATTTCAAAATTTTTATACTTGCGCAAATATTCAGTATTTATTTTTAACGCAAACAACTTATCTAAAAAAATTCTCGGTAAACCTTATATCAATTTTGCGATGGCTGGATATATTTCTTCTTTTATTAATTTAAAAACAAATGAAATTGTAATAAATGCTCGCAAAGAAATTCAAAATCATTTTCCAGGAGAGTTAGGTATTAAAAATGCTAATGTTTTTGAACAAGCTGCGAATAAATCACAGGAGTTTTTAAAATTATGAAACCAGGATATATTAATTCAAAAAATATGCAGCCTGATTTTACAGGGTCTTGGGCAAAACAAAAACCAACAATTAATCCTGAAAAATGTGTTAGATGCCGAAAGTGTTTTTTTAATTGTCCTGAAGGCGCAATTACTTTTGATTCGCAAGGAAAACCAAAAATTGATTATAATATTTGTAAAGGATGTGGAATTTGCGCTAACAAGTGTCCTGTAAAAGCAATTTTAATGAAAAAAAATGAATAAAAAAATTGGAACAACTGGTAATGAAGCTGCGGCG
>CAYUUY010000019.1:0-13218 GCA_964448035.1 uncultured Candidatus Saccharibacteria bacterium | reverse complement strand
GAAGAGCAGTTCCCTTCTAAGGAAAAGGTCGCAGGTTCGAATCCTGCCAAGGGCGAATGGAATCAAACCAAAAATTAGAAATCAAAAAGAAAAAACACAAATAAAAAATCAAAAATTATTTTACTGTTTGAGAAGTTTGCGACGAGAACCAAGAGTCGTTTGTGGTTCTCACTTTGTTCGAACAATAAGTTTACTGTTCGAGAGAGCTAAGCGAATCGAGAGCTCCATGTGCGAATAAGTTCTTACTTCGCTTTCCGCATTCGTAGGACAACGTAAATAATCAGAAAAAAATAATGAAGATTAAAAAACAATTTCAACTCAATCCAGAGGACTTTAAGAGGCTGGCGCTTTGGCAGGGAATTTCAATTATCTCGGAAAATCAAGCAGCTGTTTTGTCAAAAATAATTAAAAAACATCAACCTAAAAAAATTCTCGAAATTGGAACTGGAGTTGGCTTTTCTCTTTCGCAGATTCTTATCTCAGCTCCAAAAACAGTTGAAATCACTTCAATTGAGTACTCACATTATTTATGGCAAACTAATAATAAAATCTTTCAAAATCAAATAAAATCTGGTAGAATTAGGCTTGTAAGGTCAGATGCATTCAAATTTTTGCTTGAGGCTAACGAAAAATTTAATTTCATTTTTTTAGACGCTTCAAGCTCGGATTATGCTAGCTTTTTAGCTTTGCTCGAAGATCTGCTCGTGTCTGGCTCGATTATCATTGCCCGAATAAAAAAAGGGAATGCTTTTTCCGCTGGTGGATATTTAGAAAATATCCGCAAGCACAAAACCGAAGTTTTAGAATTTGAAAACGAATACTTTTTTGTAAGCCAATTAGCTTAATAGAGGGGTGGCCGTAGCTCAATGGCAGAGCGCCAGTTTGTGGCACTGGTGGTTGCCCGTTCGAATCGGGTCGGTCACCCCTGTGTTAAGCTAAGGTTTTTATTGATTTAATAGTTTTTATTTATTGAGATTAGTATTCAAAAATTCTGCAGAATTGTAGAATAGTTTTTTAGTCTTGTTATATTTTTTGTTAAAATATATGGCAATTTTTCTAAAGGTATTAATTTTTTAAATAATATTTTAAATTTCTTAATTTATCAGATTTTCTTTTTTGATTGACATCTAAACAAATCTGGGGTAAAATTTGGTTAGATAAAAGGGGTGCACACTACAACTAGGGAAGGTGAGAACAATGTGCGTCTGTCCTGATTGCTTGATTAATTCTGAGCAAGTTATCCCCAGTGAAGTACAAGAGTTCTGTTCGCACAATAGCTTGAATGTAAATAGCAACACTACATTGCGGGAATTTGTGATGTTAAACGGCACCAGAATCTACAGAGATCCTGAATTGTTTTCTCAAACAATCCAACTTATTTCCGAATGTTTTTCCGTTTCTCAGAAAAAAGTTAAAGAGTGGTTTGATGACGTATATGAGCGTTTCGCAACCTACTAGACATAAGTTCTAAAACAAAAAGTCAGATTCCAGAAAAAGAGAGGCGAGAAAATGAGAAACCACAACGTGTCAGCTTATGTTAATGCAATACGCAAGGTTAGAGAAGAGACTCAGCAAATAAGTGGCAAAGTTCTAGTTCGAGAACTTGCTCCTGGAATTCAGCCAAAACCTTTACCCGATGAAATTCTGATAGAATATATCAAAAGATGTCATGAGCAGGTTTTTGCTTGTCCTCATACAACCTCAGCTTTAGTAAGCGCAATTGTTGAACATTTCGAAATAAGTAGGGGTGCTGCCCGTGCTTGGTTGATTGGTCAACAAGCGAAGCATTTGCAATCGTGGTAAAAGACACTCATGGAAAACAGGAGGAACCAAAAATGGAACAAAAACTTGACTGGTTAGGTCAGGTTCAGCTTGTTGCTAATGTAATGTCAAAGGCTAATGCTCAAACAATGCTTGGTGAAGTTAGCGAACCTAACAGGCTGAATATGGATTCTGAAATGACTTTGGCAGATTTCTTTACTGATAAAAGAAATAGAACCATTATTCTTGTTGACCCAGGTTTGCAAAGAAAGATTTGCCAGATTATTGCTCCCAAAATCAACGGGGTTGGCGAGAATGCCGTTCTAGATGTTCTAAACGGAATTTTAGCTCATCCTGTTGAAACATCAGATCAAGATGAAGCTACAGATGGAAAAGGTTGGTTAAGCCCTGAAGATGCTAAAGTTCTGCGAGCTGAGCTGGCAGAAAAAGATAGCCAGATTGAGAGGCTTGCTAGAGAGCGAGATGCTTTCAATAATGATTACAAGTTGCTTTCTGACTTTGTCAGTGAAACTGCTATAAGGCTGTTTACGAGCATTGGAAAACATGTGATTTGTCTTGTTCGTAAAGACACAGATGATGAAAATGACGAATCAGTTTCCGAACAAACAACCGGTGAGCCAGGTGGAGATCCAGAGCTGTAGCTAGCTTTTCGTCAGAATTAGACAATGAATAGCTAGCTAGTCCTTCCAGAAAACTTCAGTTACTGATCTTAGCCCAGAGAAAGGAGCAAAACCATGGCAAAGCCGAGCATAACTCTTCAGCAACTTTTGGATGCGTATCCTGAAGCGGAAATCATTGTAATTAGCCGCGCGCAACTTGCAAAAATACAAAAACAAATTCTAATCATCGAGCAGGTTGCTTTAGGACTGCTTTGCCAAATTCGCGACCAGGAAGCTCAGAAAGCAGCTCTGACTGGAGATCCTGGCATTGACTAAACAAAGTGACACCCAAAATTGTAGCCGCAAAAAAGGCAATTCTTGCACCAACAAGCGAGCGTTGCCTCTTTTTATTTTAAGCTAATAAATTAGGTCAAAGATAATATTTTAGACATATTAATGTTCGAACGAAGTGAGAACTAAAATAACCAAGATTGTTACGTTATCTCGTCTAAAGGGTGGGCTCCCCGCAATGACAATCTTTTTTGCTGTTCGAGCTTATCGAAAATTCCTGGCGCTGGTAGTCCTTGCTTCGTCGGGTAACAAATCAAAAATTAACATTCGACTTTGCTCGAACATTAAACTATGAACTATTAATTATCATTCTGAGATATTGATTTTGAGATTTAAACTATTTTTTATTTATTTTTGTATTCTTCAAAAATTTTTTTATATTGTTCCGCGCTGTTAGTTGGGCTTGATGTATCTTTATCTTCGGTTTTTTCGTCTGTGTCGTCTTTGGCATCAATTTTATCATCACTCATATTTGTGCGCGTATCTTCAAAATCATAGCGAGTATAAAAGATTTTTGCTGCTCCAGCTGCTAAAGCATTTTTCGTGCTCTCGGCAGTATTATTATAATTTTTTTCTGCATCGCCTGAAAATTCTTCAGCTTCTGTTACCCAAACTAATTTATCAATTCCAAGATCTTTCATCATCTTAAAATATTTAGCAACATTATAATCATTGGCTCCGTTTGAATTTGATATACAATGAACATTGCCGATGTCAAAATAATTTTGCATTTCGCCTGGCCCTAAAACATCTTTAAAAAAATCGACTGATTCTTGGCTCATTCCAGCAGCGCCAGCAATTAAAACATTTGCTTCATGATCAACATTGTGGATTGCGCCATACGATCTTTTTAAAAGTTCTGCATAATCTGTAGCTGTGCCTTGATAAAAATCCAAATCATCTCCGTTTAGTTCTGGTTCGTTCATTACCTCCCAATATTTGATTGGAATTTCGAGTCCTGGCATATCATTTTCGCCATCGCCGTCGTAGCGTTCAATTACAGCTTGCAACCAATTTTGGTAAGCGCTCCAATTTTCTGGATTGCATCTGTAAAGCGAGATATAGTCTTCGTCTTTAGCACCATGAATTTCTTTAGAGAATTGGTCATTTTCTGAAACTTTGCAGGATTCTGCGTTTGATTTTGATTTTTGATCCCAATCAGCATACGGCCATAATGTTGCTAAAATTGCTAAATCATTTTCCTGATATTTTTTAACTATTTTGTCAGTTGTTGAAAAATCAATTTCTGAATCTTGGGATTCTTGCATCCTGTCCCACAAAAAAGAACCGGGATGTGGTCTTACCCATTTGGCATTAGTTGATTTTATAAAACTGGCATCGTTTTCGGGCCCTGATAAAAAACCGAATTGATTCTCTAAAACTTCGCGGCTGATTTCTTTTCTTTCTTGGATTACATTTGATTTAAAATAAAAATACCAGACTCCGAGCCCGGCTAAAATTAGAGTAATTGCGCAAATTAAAATTATCCAAAATTTTTTCATTTCCCTCCTTTTCTTTATGATAGCAAAGTCTAGCGTTTTTTAATATCTACTCTTAGGTTTTTTGCAAAAAAAGGAACCGCAGGGGAGTGCAAAGGCAAAGGTTTGAATATGTGCCTGAACACTAGGTGCGGTTTTGTTGGTAATAGATAATTGAGCTTTTGGTTTTGGTCTTTTGAAAAAGAAGAATCCAAGCAAAAAGGTTGGTGATAAGAGATAATAGCACTAAAGAACGAAAAAGAAAAGGTTGGCGACAAAGTGCAAAAGCGAGTATTGCTAGAATCAGTGCTACAAGTCCCCAAACGCCAGCCCAAAAGCGCATATCGCTGATTGCAGCGATGATTGCGATAGTTGCAGCTATTGCCAAAAGAAAGCATTGTAGCAACATACTTTTTCACCTCACTTTTTGAATGTGACTGTAATGAGAATAACTAAATTATATCAGAGGTTTGAATTTTTGGCAAGGATAGATCATTATAATAGCTTGCGAATAAGCTTAAAATGTGGTATTTTATAAATATCTGCCCTCGTAGTCTAATGGATAAAACACCTGGCTTCGGACCAGGAATTGCGGGTTCGAATCCTGCCGAGGGCGATTGATTGATTTGAGATATTTGAAATTCGAGATTAGACATGAAGAAAAATCGTTTTTTATTCGAAAATCTTGACGTTTACAAAAAATCGTTGGAAATTACTGAAGAAATTTTTTCTGTAACAATAAATTTTTCTTCTAAGCATTTTAGTATTGCGAACCAGCTGAACCGGGCAGTCTTATCAGTTCCATTAAATATTGCCGAGGGTTGCGGTAGAAAAACCAAAAAAGATATTAAAAATTTTTATATAATCAGCAGAGGTTCAGTATTTGAAAGTATTGCAATTATTGAAATATGTTTTAGGCTTAATTTAATCAATAATAAATTATATAATAAATGGCGTGGAGATTTTGAGAAAATATCAAAAATGATTTCTGGGTTGATTAATCGTTATTCAAAAACTGATAAATGATTATTATCAAATTTCCAATTTCTAATTTTGGGCCTGTAGCTCAGTGGCAGAGCAGTTGCCTCTTAAGCAATTTGTCGTGGGTTCGAATCCCACCAGGCCCTGTAAAAAGGATAAAATGAATCAAGTTTTACAACAAAGCAAAAAAATTAAGGCTGACGCAGATGAGCTTTTGAAAGAAACTGACCTGATTAACATTTTGTCTGAGTTTGGTAAAGTTGAAATAACTGGTAGTTACAAAGCTGATTTAATGTGGGAAGCTGATATTGATATGCATGTTTTTGGAAAATTTACCAGAAAAGACATACTTAAGATTATGGAGAAACTAATGCAAGAAACAAAAATGACTGGTTATATGTTTTTTGACTGGGTTACGTATTCAAACCCGAATTGGCCAAAAGGTTATTATTTAGGAATCAAGCAACTTTTTAAAAACTATAAAAAGCAATGGAAAATTGATATTTGGTTTATTGGAAAGGAAAGAGAAGAGTCAGCAAAGAACATGAATCTTGTATCGAATCTATCGGATGAGGAAAAAATAAAGATTTTAGAATGCAAAAAATATAAAATTGATAATAAATACAGTTTTCCAAGCACTGAAATTTATAAGGCAATTTTGAAAGATGGAATTACAAGCGTTGAAGAATTTAAAAAATATATTATAAAAAATAAATTAAAATAATTTGTGGGCGGATGGCGGAACTGGCAGACGCGCATGGTTTAGGACCATGTGTCCGAAAGGACGTGGAGGTTCAACTCCTCTTCCGCCCATTAACATAATCTCGCATTTTGCGAGGTTTTTTCTTGCCAAATTTTTCAAAGTTATCTACAATAGAATTAAGTTATGGAAAAAGAAATTTCAAATTTAGAAGAGCTTGAAGAACTAGAAGAAAAACTAGTTCAAGATTTTGCGGAAAAAGAAGAAAAAAAGGTAATGCAAGTTCATTCTGCAAGCTTACGAAATATTCATAATCAAAAATCGGAGGGGAATGATAGCAACAAGAAAAGATAAAATTACTGCTTTAGTGATTGTGGTTTTATTTATTGGATCATGGCTTGTTTTAGCTTGGCTTACAAAAACTGGTGCTTTTGAAACTATGGCAGATGTTATCCAAAATCCAGATCTTATTACTAAATGAAAAAAATAATTGCAGTTTTAGGACCAACTGCCTCAGGAAAATCTAGCTTAGCAGTAAAACTCGCCAAGAATTTTCAAGGCGAGATTATTAATTGTGACTCAAGAGCTTTTTATAAAGAAATGGCAATTGGCACTGCCAAACCAATTGCAGATGATTGTAAAATACCTAAAGATTTAAATCAATTTAAAAAATTAGGTCCAATAATATCAAATCAAGTAGTGCATTGGTTGATTGATTTTGAATCTATAAAAAATCCAATTTCTGCAGGTGAGTATCAAAAACTAGCACAAAATACAGCAAGTTTAGTCTCAAAAAGAGGTAAAATTCCCTTTTTGGTAGGGGGTAGTGGTTTGTATGCTCGAGTTTTTTTAGAAAATTATCAAATTCCTAAAATTGCTCCAGATTTAAAATTGCGCAACAAATTAGAAAAATTATCGACTAAAAAATTGGCTCAAAAATTAAAAATTCTCTCTCCCCCACTTTTTAAAAAAATTGATTTAAAAAATCGTCGTCGCTTAATTCGCTCAATTGAAATTTTGCAAAAATCTAATCAAAAATTTTTTAAATCAGATTCCCCTAATTTTGCCTATTTAAAATTAGGAATTAAAATTGATTCTCAAAAATTAAATGAAATAATCAATCAAAGAACTTTTAAAATGATAGAAAATGGTTGGATACAAGAAGTTGAGAAATTACATAAAAAAAATTTTCACAAAACCCAAATTTTTAAATCAACAATTGGTTATCCGGAAATTTTAGCATATTTGAAAAATAAAATTAGTAAAAAAGAAATGATTCGGCAAATTCAAATTAAAACTAGGCAATTTGCAAAAAGACAACGTACTTGGTTTCGCAAAGAGAAAAATTTAATTTGGATTGAAAATTATGATCAAGCTAAAGAAAAAATAAAAAATTTTTTAAACTAAAATGTCACTTTCAAAAGTTATTTCTGCTGCAATTTTAGGACTTGAACCAAAACCAATCGAGGTTGAAGTTGATATTGGCGCAGGACTCCCAGCCATTTTAATTGTTGGATTGCCGGCAAAAGAGGTTGATGAATCTAAAGAAAGAGTAAAAAGCGCGATTAAAAATTCAAACGCAATTTTTCCAACTCAAAGAATTACTATAAATTTAGCTCCTGCAGATTTGCCAAAAACCGGTCCTGCTTATGACTTGCCAATTGCTGTTGGTGTTCTTGCCGCAGCTGGTCAAATTCCGCATCAAGAATTAGAAAAAAGTTTATTTGTTGGCGAACTTTCTTTAAACGGAGATTTACGTCATATAAATGGTGTTTTGCCGATTTCTTTAATGGCAAAAGAAAAAGGTTTTCAAAAAATTTTTGTGCCTTATGAAGACGGGCAAGAAGCAAGCATAATTTCAGGAATAAAAATTTATGCAATTAAAAATTTGACTGATTTAATTTTAATGTTGAAAAACGAGAAAAAAATTAAACCTGAAAAAACACGTCAGATCAATAATCAAAAAATTGAAACTCAAGAATTTGAAGCGGATTTTGCTAATATTAAAGGTCAGGAAAGCGCAAAAAGAGCTCTTGAAATTGCTTCAAGTGGGGGACATAATGTATTAATGATTGGCCCGCCTGGATCTGGAAAAACACTTCTTTCGCGCGCGCTTCCCTCAATTTTGCCAAATATGAGCCCAGCTGAAATTTTGGAAGTCAGTAAAATTTATTCGATTGCCGGTCTTTTGCCAGAAGCTGAAAATATTATTTTTCAACGACCTTTTAGAAATCCTCACCATACTGCTTCAGACATTGCTTTAGTTGGTGGCGGACAGCATCCACGTCCTGGAGAAATTACTTTGGCACATCGTGGAGTTTTATTTTTAGACGAATTGCCAGAATTCAATAAAAATGTTTTAGAAGTTTTGCGCCAACCCCTTGAAGATAAATATGTTACTGTTGCCAGAGCTGCTGGGACCATGAAATTTCCGGCTGATTTTATTTTAATTGCTGCAATGAATCCTTGCCCTTGTGGATATTTAAATGATCCAATTAGACCTTGCACTTGTACCCCGAGTCAAATTGTTCGATATCAGAAAAAAATTTCTGGTCCATTGCTTGATAGAATTGATTTATATTTAGAGGTTCCTAGAGTTAAAACCGAAAAATTAACTGAAGAAAATGTTTCAGAATCTTCAGCTAAAATTCGTGAGCGAGTTGAAAAAGCGCGAAAAATTCAATTAAAAAGATTTGCTGGAAAAAATTTTTTCACAAACAGTTCAATGAAAATTAGTGATATTAAAGAATTTTGCGTTCTTGATGAGCAAGGCAAAAAAATGATAAAAGCAGCGCTTCAAAAACTAAATTTATCAGCGCGTTCATTTCATCGAATTTTAAAAATATCTAGAACAATTGCGGATTTAGCAGGAGAAAAAAATATCAAAACCAATCATATTGCTGAAGCATTGCAATACAGACCAAAAGATAGTTGATTATTTTTTAGCTTCTTTGACAATATCATCAAAAACTTTTGGTTCTTTTTCTGCAAGTTCTGCTAAAATTTTTCGATCAATATCAATTTTTTTAGTTTTGAGTTGAGATATAAAAGTTGAATAATTTATTTTGTGTTTGCTAAGCGCGGCGTTAATTTTTACAATCCAAAGTCGGCGAAAATCACTTTTCTTTTTTTTGCGATGAATATAGCTATATTTTCCAGCTTTTAATACAGCTTCACGTCCTTTTTTAATAGAAGCTCTTCTGGAATGAATATATCCTTTTGTTAGCTTTTTAATTTTTTTATGTTTTTTGTGCGCAGAAACGCCGCGTTTAATTCGAGCCATTCATCTCCTAAATAAGTTTTTTTATTTTTTTCTTATCAGCGTCAGAAATTTTTTTGTAGCCTTGATGTCTTTTTCGGCAATTTGTTGTTCTTTTGGTTTGCAAATGACTATCATAAGCAGATGCTCTGAGCAATTTGCCAGATTTAGTTTTTTTAATTCTTTTTGATAATGATTTGTGAGTTTTAATTTTAGGCATAATAATTATTTTTTTGGTTTAAGATAACACTGAAATGAATTTTTTTCACGACTAATATTTTGTTCTATTTCAGAAATGTGTTTTAATTCTTGGCAAACTTGTTCTAAAATTATTTTTTTATCGTCAGCAAATTGCAAATTGCGACCAAAAATTCTTAAAGAAATTTTTACTTTATGTCCATTTTCTAAAAAATCTCTGGCTCTTTTAATTCTAACTTCCAAATCATGTTTACTGATATTGGCTGTTAGCCTGACTTCTTTTAATTGAATTGTTTTTTGTTTGCCTTTTTGTTTTTTCAATAATTTTTCCTGTTCATATTTATATTTTCCATAATCAAGAATTTTTGCAACTGGCGGATTGGCTTTTTCAGCAACTAAAACTAAATCCATATTTTTGTCTTTTGCTAAAAAAATCGCTTTTTTCGTCTCAACCACGCCAAGTGGTTTTCCATTTTCATCAATAACTCGCACTTCTGGGGAAAAAATCTGAAAATTTACTTTTGTTTTCTTTATCTTAAACTCCTTCCATGAAATTAATTATATATAAAGTTTTGATTCAAGTCAAGCCTATCCTATGTATTATTTGTAAGAAACAATAATCTTTAGAGCTTTTGGTAAAATTCCAACAGCAACAGGCGTATTGCAAATAAACTGATTGTCTGAAGCAACTACGTCAAGAGTTTGCTCTAAACCGCCAAGTTGAGCTTGTTCAGCATGAAAAACACTGCTATAAAAACTATTGTCTTTATGAAATATTTTATCGAAAAAACCTTGTTTGATTTTTCCTGAATCTGTTTTAAAATGAATTGAAATTTGATTATCAAAAAAACCTTTTCTTTTCCAAGATCTTTTTTCTAAATCCAAAACACTATTAGCAACCAAAATTTCTAAAATTGGCGCTTCTGCTTCATAAGTATTAAAAATTGCTTTTGCCAACGTTGGTTTTGTTCCTTTTCTTGGACGAAGTTTAATATATGTTAAAAAAATATTTGATTTTCCAAGCACCCCTAAGTCAATACAAGAAGTTTTTCTTTTTGGTAAAATATCACAAGCTTCTTGCCAGTTTCGACAACCAATAACTTCGAAAAAACTACTATTTTCTTCAGTCGGTACAATACCCAAAACTGCGCCTTTTTTTGAAACTAGAGGCGCAATTTTATTAATTAGGCTATCTGTGCCAATTCCAACAATAGTGTTGTATCCTTTTGAAAGCCCAATTTCTGCAAGCTCTTCTGGTTTTTGAACCGGATTTGATTTAACAGCTTCTCCCATAATTTGTTTATCCTCGATTTGAGTAATAATTTTATTTTGAAGAGATTCCAGATTTTTAGATTGTGGTTGCTCTAAAATATAATAATACATGCAAACAACCTATATGGTCGTAGCTCTTATTTATTTTTTTCTTTTTTTTCTGGTTCGAGTTCTTTTGATTCAGAAGTGTTGCTGTTGCCAACAAAAATTGCGCCTTTTTTGACAATCAATCCTTTGGCATTAATATCGCCAAAGATTTTTCCAGAAGTATTTAGTTCTAAATCTTCTTTTGCAACCACATTTCCTTTTACAATTCCGTCAATAGTAACATTGTTTGCTTCAACAGTTCCTTCAATTTCTGCGCCTTGGTCAATTACAACATCGCTTTTGGTAATTACTTGTCCGTTGATTTTTCCGCGAACAGTAATGTTGCCATCGCTTTTTAGGTCGCCTGTTAAATTAACATCAGCGCCTACTATTGTTTCTTGAACTTCCCCGCCTTCTTTAGGTTGTTCGAACATAGCCACTTTGCTCCTTTTTTATTTTGTTCTAAAAATATTATATCGATTTTATCTCTATATTGAAAGTTTACCAAAGGTCTTTACCTGTTTCAAATTTTTTATTATAATGGTAGGGATTTATTAGGTGAACATGGAAGAAATTTTTATTAAAGGAGCTCGGGAACACAATTTAAAAAACATCAACCTAAAAATTCCGCGAAACAAACTCGTGGTAATTTCAGGTCTTTCTGGAAGCGGCAAATCTTCGCTTGCTTTTGACACAATTTTTATTGAAGGTCAAAGAAGATATATTGAGAGTTTGCCTTCTTACACTCGTCAGCAACTTGATTTTATAAATCGACCAGACATAGATTCTATCGAAGGATTATCCCCAACAATTGCAATTAGCCAAAAAGGAATTACTAAAAATCCTCGTTCTACTGTTGGCACAATTACTGAAATTTACGATCTTTTGCGGATTCTATTTGCCAAAATTGGCATTCCGCATTGTCCAGAATGCGGCGTTGAAATTAAACATCAAACAAGATCAAAAATAATTTCTGAAATTAATAGCTTTATTAAAGATCAGCAAAAAAAGAAAATCTATATTTTTTCTCCAATTCTTTATAAAAAGAAAAATCTAAGAAAAATTTTGGATAATATTAAAAAAAGCGGTTATGTAAAAGCGCGCATTAATAATAAAATGTATGAAGTTAATAAATTGCCGTTTTTAGATAAAAAGAAAAAACATAAAATAGAAATTCTTATTGACCAATTTATTTTTGATAAAACAATTGATCAAGAAAGAATTAATAGTTCAATTATTAATGGTCTTGATATTGGCGCTGGAATTGTTGCAATCGAAGTTTTTGGTCAAAAAAAATCTAAAAGATTTTCAGAACAATATACTTGCCCAAAATGCGGATTTTCACTTAAAGAAATTAATCCTAAAATGTTTTCTTTTAATAATCCAGCAGGCGCTTGCCCAAAATGTCATGGAATTGGTTATAAAAAAGAAATTGACCCAGATTTAATTATCCCAAATAAAAATTTAAGTTTTGCTGAAGGCGCAATAAAGCCATGGACGCAAATTTTTTCTCATATGAATTTATATGGAAAAATAATTGAGTCAATTGCTAATCAAAAAGGTTTTTCAATTATTAACAGACCAATTAAAGATTTGAATAAAAATCAGCTTGACCTAATCTTATATGGGAATAAAAACAAAAAAAATTATTTTGAAGGCATAATCCCAAGTTTGCAAAAAAGATACGAAGAAACAAGCTCTGAATATATTAAAAAAGAAATTGAAAAATATATGACTGATAAGATTTGCAGTTATTGTAAAGGTAAAAGACTTAAAAAAGAAATTTTAAATATTAAAATTGAAAATAAATCAATTGCCGATATCAGTGATTTAACAATTTCCGAAAATATTGCTTTTTTTAAAAATTTAAAAAACAAACTCTCGCAAAGACAACTTGAAATTGTGCGTCAAATAATTAGCGAAATTTTAAAAAGTTTAAACGCGCTTTCTGATGTTAGCTTAAATTATTTAACTCTTTCTCGAATTGCTGGTAGTTTGGCAGGTGGTGAAGCCCAAAGAATAAAACTGGCAAATCAAATCAATTCTGGACTTTCTGGAGTAATTTATGTTTTAGATGAGCCTTCAATCGGGCTTCATCCAAGAGATCATCAAAAATTAATCGAAATTTTAAAGCGCTTGAAAAATGCTGGCAATTCAGTAATTGTTGTTGAGCACGATTTAGAAACAATCAAAAATGCTGATTATTTAATTGATGTTGGGCCTGGAGCTGGAGAAAAAGGAGGCAAAATTGTTGCAAAAGGAAAACCAAGCGAAGTTGCTAAGAAAAAAGATTCAATTACTGGTCAGTATTTGGCAAAAACAAAAAAAATAGAACCTTTTCTGTTAGAAAAAAAACCAGAAAAATTTATCAAAATTATTGGTGCTAGTGAATTTAATTTAAAAAATATTGATGTTGAAATTCCTGTTGGACTTTTTGTAGGAATTTCTGGAGTTTCTGGTTCAGGAAAATCAACTTTAATTTCAGAAATTTTAGTAAAAGCTTTACGCCAA
>CAYUUY010000018.1:0-13449 GCA_964448035.1 uncultured Candidatus Saccharibacteria bacterium | reverse complement strand
ACAAATTCGGAAAATCCTGCGCTAATTATTACAAAATTTTTAATTCCTTTATTAACGCATTTGACAAGCTCTGCTAATACAAAATTTCGAGGAATTGCTATAACAACCATATCTATTTTTCCTGGAATGTCTAATATTGATTTGTAAGATTTTAAACCCAGAATTTCATTCTCATTTAAATTAACAGGGTATGTTTTACCTTTATAATTAAACTTTAAAATATTTGATAATATTTGATAACCAACCTTTTTCTTTTTTAAAGAAGCACCGATAATAGCAATTGATTTTGGATTTAAAAATTCATTCATAATAATTCTTTGTCTAGTATCTTTCCTTTCATTTGCTCTGGTACTGTAATACCAAGTGATTTTACAATCGTAGGAGCTACAGAGCTAATTTTTGCAACAGGATTAATCATTAAAGTAATTATTTCGTTCATAATATTAGTTTGTTCAAATTTTTTATTTTCAGAATTTACATTAATCAAAGGCACGAAATTCGAATATTTTGCAGACTTTCTCTCGATTGGAGTTTGTAAAATTTGTTCAACTCCACCAAACGATGATGTTAAAAATCCATTTGCATCAATTTTAATAATATGTTCAAAAATTATATTTAAAAGTTGGTCTAAATATTTAATAGATTTGGAAACTAATTTAATATTGTTAGATTCTTTTATTAAATCTAGATTTGGAAAATATAAAAGAATAAAATCAAAGGTTTGTTTTTGAGTTATATCTATAAAATAATCTACTATTTTTTTAGCATTTAATTCTGGCTGTTTTTCAAGATTTTTAGGAGTAATGAATAATTTATATTCGTTTTGCTGTAATTTTTTTTCGCCAAAATCAAAAAGAGCTGCACTTAATCTTTGAAAAGCAATTGATTCTGTAATAATTAATTGCTTTAATTTTTTATTTTTAATAATTTCGGGAATTGTTTGAATGTTAAATTTTGCAATGTCTTGAAAGTTATTTTTTTCAGGATAAATCCCAGAAAATAAAGTGGTTAAACAATATAAAGAGTCGTATTTTTCTTCGTCTGGTGATTCGAGCGCCAAATGAGGATAATTAGACCAATAATAATAAAAATTTGAAGGGTTTGAATCCTTAATTGCGCTGTTTGTCCAAAAGGGGGAAATTCCCCAGCCATCAAATAAAATTAAAACAACTGGTTTTAAAAAAGTTTTCATATATTTTTAATTAAACTATTTGATGTCATTTCTTGAGGTTTTTGAATATTGAAAATTTTGAGAATTGTCGGAGCAACATTAGATAATCCTGCATTTGGGATATTTTCTAGTTCAATTTTTTTATTACTAAATACAATAAAAGGAACTTTGTTATTTGTATGTTCAGTATTTGGTTCAAGTGTTTTAGGATCAATCATTTTTTCAGCATTACCATGATCAGCAATAACAATTAGAATTATTTCATTTTTAAGGGCAAAATCAACAATTTTATTTAATTCAGCATCAACGATTTGACACGCCTGGATAGCTGCTTGCAAATTTCCTGTATGGCCAATCATATCAGGGTTTGCGAAATTTAAAATTGAAAAATCAAAATTTAGCATTTTATCAATAAATATTTCTGTGATTTTTTTAGCAGACATTTCTGGTGTTTTGCTATAATCATCAACTTTAGGAGAAGGAATAATTATGTTTTCTTGACCAGAAAATGGTTTTTCTATTCCACCATTAAAAAAATAGGTAACGTGGGCGTATTTTTCAGTTTCAGCAATATGCAGCTGCGTAAGATTATTAATTGACAAAATTTCGGCTAGCGTATGTTTAATATTAGATACAAAATCATAAACTACTTGCACCCCAGGAATTGGGTAATCATTTTCATAAGGGGTCATTGTTGCGATAAATAAATTGTTTAAATTTTTTTTTCTTTTAAAAAAGTTAAAATTCTTCATCGCAATGCTTCTAACTAATTGCCGAATTCTATCTGGTCGATAATTAAAGAAAATAATTGAATCATTTGGTTGAAGAGATTGTTGTTGCGCGTTTTGTTCAGAATCAGCAACAATACAAGAACTTATAAATTCATCTGTTTTACCTTTAGAATAATTTTGGGCAATAGCTGAAACTGGAGTTTTATAAATTTCCCCATTTCCATTTACAATTGCGTTATATGCTATTTCTGTTCTTTCCCATCTTTTATCTCTATCCATTGCATAATACCTACCACATATTGAACTAATTTTATAATTATAGTTAACAGATTTTTTTAATTTTTCCAGCAAACTTAATGCTGACATTGGAGGAGAATCTCGGCCGTCTGAAAATAAATCTAAATAAATATTTTTAACCTTTTTTTGTCCGCATAAATTAATTAAAGCAACTAAATGATTAAAATCTGAATGAACTTTTCCAGAAGATAATAATCCACATAAATGAATTGCTGAATTATTTTTGATAGTATGTTCAATAGCATTTAAAAAAATTTGATTTTTATAAAACGAACCATTTTTAATTTCTTTATTAATTCTGGTGTCTGATTGATCAAGTATGCGTCCTGCACCGATAGTTAGATGCCCAACCTCACTGTTGCCAGGTTCATCATTTGTTAAACCAACGTGTTCTCCGCTTGCATAAATTGCGGTATGTGGAAAATTTTGCCACAAATAATCAAAAGTTGGTGTTTTAGAAAAAGCAACAGCATTCCCTCCCCAAGGTGGACTTAAACCCCAACCATCTAAAATTATTAACGCAACTTTTGTCTTATTATTTTTCATCTTTAAAATTATATCATTGAATTAATTATAGATTCCCCAGTCATTTCTTTTGGCTTTTTTATTTTAATTGTTTCTAAAATTGAAGGCGCAATATCTGCCAGAATCCCTATTGCTGGTAAATTATAAAAATCATTTAAAGACGAGGTTTTATTTTTTCGATTTCCCGAATTTGCAAAAACAAAAGGAACTGGATTTGTTGTATGTTCTTTATTTACAATACCAGTAATTGGATTAATCATTTGATCGGCATTGCCATGGTCTGCAGTAACAAAAATATTATATTGATTTTCAAGACCTGCTTTTAATACTTTTCCTAAATTTTCATCAACAGCCTGGCAAGCCAAAACTGCAGCATTATAATCTCCAGTATGACCAACCATATCAGCATTAGCGTAATTTATTATAATGGTATTTTCTTTCAGATTTTTAATACTTAATAAAACTTGATCAGTGATTTTATCAGCAGACATTCTCGGGGCTTTCTGATAAGTATCTACTTTTGGCGAAGGAATAATTATATTTTTTTCACCTAAAAATGGTTTTTCTATCCCGCCGTTAAAGAAATAGGTTAAATGAGCATATTTTTCTGTTTCAGTAACATGCAATTGAGTAAAAGCATTTTTAGATAAAACTTCGGCTAAAGTATTTTCTAATTTATCTTGTTTGTAAAGAATTTCTAAATTAATGGTTGGCAACAAATAATCAGTTAAAGTTAAAATAGGTGATGATATTTGCTGGACTTTATTTTCTTCATTTTTATTAGCAAACATTTTTACAAGTTGCCTCATTCTGTCAGCGCGATAATTTGCAAAAAATAAACCATCATTTTTTTGAAAAGAATAATTTTGATCAACAAGCGACGGAAGAGCAGTTTCATCATCTTTTCCTATTTTATAATTTTCGTTCACTGCCAAACGCACACTATCAGTTTGAATATCAGCTTTTTTATCAACAATTAAATCATAAGCTTTCTGAGTTCTTTCCCAATTTTTATCTCGATCCATAGCATAAAATCTACCTATTAGCGTTGCTATTTTAATTTTATCAAAATCAAGTTTTGTTCGATGATTATAAAATGTTGTAATAATTTTTTTAATACTTTTTGGCGGTGTGTCTCTCCCGTCTGAAATAACGTGTAGCCAAATTTTGGGTAAATAATTTTGAGCAATTGATAAAAATTCTATTGTTTGCTTATAATTACTATGAACATTACCCTCTGAAAAAAGAGTAATAACATGCAAAGCATTATTTGAATCTTTTAGTTTTTGTAAAAATGAGATGAATTTAGCATTATTTTTTAAACGGTCTTTTTCAATATCGCGATTAATTTTCTCAAGATATTGCCAACAAATTCTGCCTGAGCCAATCGCAGCATGACCTGTTTCTGAGTTCCCCCAAACACCCCAGCTTAAACCAACATCTTCAGATGAAGTTTTTAGTTTAATAAAAGGATAATTTGTAACTAAATAATCAAAATTAGGCGTATATGCGTTTAATGGCGCATTGCCAAATTTTTCTCCACTAATACCCCAACCGTCAAGAATTATTAATATCGATCTCATAATTTATATTTTAATATCTAACCCATATCTGGAATTTGAACCAAGCGCTTCTTCAATCCTAATTAATTGATTATATTTTGCCAATCTTTCAGATCGGTTCATACCTCCAGTTTTTATTCCAAAAGAATTTACAGCAACAGCTAGATCTGAAATATAAACATCTTCTGTTTCTCCAGATCTATGAGAAATTATTGTTAAAAAACCAGTATTTTGAGCCATTCTTACTGTTTGAATTGTCTCAAGTAAAGTACCTACCTGATTTGGCTTTATTAAAATTGCATTTGCGGATTTTTGACTAATTCCTTTTTGCAAAATAGTATTATTTGTCGCAAATAAATCATCACCAATAATTTTTATTTGATCGCCAAGCTGTAAAGTCATTTTGGTCCAGCTTTCCCAATCAGAATCTGAAAGACCGTCTTCAATTGAAAAAATTGGATATTTTTTCAAAAGTTCTTGATAATATATAATCATTCCATCTGAAGAATAATCTTTTCCTTCTTTTACTAAATGATATTTATTATTTTCGTAAAATTCCGAAGCAGCAATATCTAAGGCAATTGAAATTTGATTTCCTGGTTGATAACCAGCGTTTTTAATCGCTGTAATTATTGTTTCGATTGCTTTTTCGTTTGTTTCAAATTCTGGGGCAAAACCGCCTTCGTCACCAAAATTCGTTGACTGTCCTTCAGATTTTAGTAAATCAGCCAAGGATAAAGAAACTTCGCTACACCACATAATTGCCTCTGAAAATTTTTGGGCTCCCAAAGGTACTATCATAAATTCTTGAAAATCTAAATTATCGTTTCCGTGTTTACCACCATTAATAATATTTACAAAAGGAACTGGTATGTGATAAGGCAATGTTTCTGTTTGCGCTAATTTTGCCAAATAAATGTATAAAGGCATTTTTAAAGATTGGGCTGCAGCACGTGAAACAGCAAGAGAAATGCCTAAAGTTGCGTTTGCACCTAAATTTGATTTATTAGGCGTGTTATCTAAATATATTAAAGTTTCATCAATTTGTTTTTGATCACTAGCTTCAAGCCCAATAATTTTTGGGGCAATAATGCTATTAATGTTTTTAATCGCATTTAAAATACCTAAACCATTGTATCGGTTTGGATCATTATCTCTTTTTTCTAATGCTTCGTATTGACCGATCGAAGCACCTGCTGGAACAGAAGCTCTACCCCAAGAACCATCTTCACAAAAAACATCAACTTCAACTGTTGGATGACCACGAGAATCAAGAATTTCTCGGGCAGTAATTTTATTTATAAGTGACAAATCCCTCCTTGCAAAATAAATTTAAATACGCGATTTAATATAAGAAATATTTTCAATTTCTTCTGGATCAACGTTATTTAAAATTGCCAAATAGTAACTTGTTAAATCTAATGCTAAAACTAAATATAAAATTTCTGCTAAATATCCAGTTGTTTCCGCTTCTATACTAATAAACTCAATTCCATTTTTTGCTAATAAATCTTTTGAAATTTCAATTCTTTTAATAATTTCAGGTGAATAATATTTAGAATGAATAAAAACAACAATATGGTTTTTAGCTATAGGAAAATTTAAACCATTTATTAAATTATGATGAAGCTCTGAAAGTTGGTTAGGAAACGCAAGTTGTTTGGCGTTCTCGTTAATTTGTTGGGAGAAACGCAAGGCAACAGGAAAAATAAAATCACCAGACCAAACTAATATATTTTTATTGTGTATTTTTTCTGCAATTTTTTTAGCAGGATTGCTTTTTTCTTCTGCTTCTACACCACATTTATTTATACAATGTTTTATAGCAATTAAAGCTTGGTCAAAATCATTTTGTTCTGTTTCCAAAATTCCGAGTTTATTTAAAATAGCAAGAACAGAACCAAACATTTGGCCTAAAGCAAGTCTTGGCTGAGAATGATAATTAAATTTATAAATTGGTGCTGCATATTTACTAGCAAGCTTTTCAATTTGCCCCCCTTGTGTAATGGCAATGATTTTCGCTCCTTGTTTTACTGATTTTTCAAAAAAATTTAAGGTTTCAATTGTATTACCAGAAGCAGAAATAGCAAAAACAATTGTTTTCTCGTCGATAAATTTAGGAACATCCGCGCTTTTATAAACATTGACGGGAAAGCTACTTTGTTTTTTAGCAATCAATGAAATAAAATCGCCAATCATTCCTGATGCGCCCATTCCACAAAAAACAATTTTTTCAGCTTTAATAAAATATGAAGGTAATGAAAAATTTTTAGCTTCAGAAAAAGATTTTTGGAAATTTTCTGCAAAATTTATAATTTCTGAATAAAAATTTTTAGTGTCAATATCAAAAATCTTAGATTTATTGTCTAAAATAGACATTTTCGCTCCTTGTTTTTATTATATTCAAACTATTATTAAATTTCAATGGACTTAGAGGGATTCGAACCCTCGACCTCCGCAATGCGAATGCGACGCTCTACCAAGCTGAGCTATAAGCCCTTACAAAGTATCTTAAAGCTAATTATGTCTTTTTTTTGCTATATTGTCAAATTATATTTATTTTGCTATAATAATTGTAAGCGCCGCGGTGGCGGAACTGGCAGACGCGCAGGTCTCAAACACCTGTGGTAGCAATACCATGAGAGTTCGACTCTCTCCCGCGGCATTTATTTACATATGAATATTTTTATAAAAATTCTTAAAACAACTGCGGTTTTTATTTTAATTTTTTTGTTCTTTTTTTATTTAATTAATTACAAAACGATTAACTTACAAATAAAATATTATTTTAATTCACTATACTATGAAGAAGAAACTACAATTGATGCATATTTGCCAACAGTTGGGTCGCGGAAAAGTCAAAAACCGATCTGGCCAGAGAATCATATTGTTATTCCTAAAGTAAAAATAAATGTTCCAATTGTTTGGAACGTGCCAATAAATGAATCATTAAATTATTTAGATAAAGGGGTTGTTCATACAAAAGGGTCAGCAATGCCAGGACAACCTGGAAATGTTTTTATTTCTGGACACAGTTCTTATTTTTGGAGTGGTCCATATAGTAGCATTTTTGCAATGATTCACGAACTCAAAAAAAATGACGAAATTGCAATTGTATGGAACAATTATACTTATAAATATCGGGTTTACAGTTCTGTTGTAATTAGCCCAAATCAAGTTGAATACCTAAATCAAGATCGTTCTAAAAGAATTTTGTCGCTTATGACCTGTACACCGATTGGAACTGATTGGAAAAGATTAATTGTTCAAGCAGAATTAATTAATTAACTCATTGTGGCAAAAAACGAGGCTATTTAGAGAACGTCCCCAAATTTTTAGTTTTTGATTGTTAATTTTGTATCCCAATCCCTTTTCAAGCAGAAAGAAAAAAAATTCAAGATAAAGGCTGAGATTCTTGATTTGATTATTCTGAAGAGTTGGGTCTAGATGGCTGAGAATCTGGTTGAGAGACTGGAGGTTGAGAATTGTCTGGAGTAGATTCTGAAATAAATGGTTAACTGAATGATTCTTGAGGGTTAGCAGAGTTATCAGGTCGAGAACTTACTGCCACTCCGGGAGTGGCAGGGTTAGAAAAACCATCAGAGCTGTTGTCTGGGGTAAATGCTGAAAAGTTGTTTGGAGATTGTTCGGTCATAGGATTAAAAATAAAACTAACGGATTTTTAAAATTTTTAATTCTTTGGCAGGTGAAAGAATAATTAATTTTGAACTATCTTCATCCAAAAAAGTAAAATTTTCTTTTAAGACATCACCTAGAATTACTTTATTAATTCCAGTCCCATCTGAAACAATTAATTCATTGTTTAAACAATAGGCAATTAGATCACCGTGCAAATATGGTTCTAAACAATCAATCTGACTGCTTGTTTTTGTAATAAAATAATGAATTTTTTCATCTTTTGAATAAAAATAAATCTCATTTTTATTATTAAAATAATAAACGCCGGTTTTTCCTCGACCTGAAAGAAATAATCTATTATATTTTGAACTTGTGTACTTTTCTACATTATTTGCAATATGAATAATATTTAAATTTATATTGCTAGTTAATTCAAAAAGTTGTTTTCTCTGATTTGTAAATAAAATTGTTACACCTTGTTTTGAAATTTTAATAATTTTGCTATCTTGAGGAACTAATTTTCTAATTTTATTTTGCGTAAAATTGTATCTAATAAGCGAATATTTGTTTTGAGAATCGTAATAAGAAGCCACAAATTCCGTATCGGAAATTTTTTCAAAATCATAAATTGGAGCAACAATAAAACTAGTTTTTTGTGTTTCGTATTCAAATTTATACAAAGAATTCTCAGACAAAAGCAACGCATAATTTCTTAACAACTTAATTTTTGAATATTTTTTTGCGTTTGGTATTTTAATGCTTTTTTGTTGGCTAAGATCATAAATATAAATATTTGAGTTTATTTCATAACAGAATTTATCAGATCTATCTGACCAAATAAGTTTATTAATATCTTGATTTTTATTAAGTTGTTTTGCAGAATTAAAGTTATCAACAGAATTGGCTAGATAAAGACCTGTTTTTTTTGTAAAAATTAAATTCTTTTTATCTGGTGATAATAAAAACTCGTTTACTTTAGAATCAATTTTACTAGTCTCAAAATTTTTTAAAAACAGTGTGATGTTATATTGATAAATAACTGTATCTTCGAAAACCTTGTAATTATTTTTCCAAGAAACATATCCGGGTTTTTTTATTTCAACTAAATGGTTTCCAGGTCTTAAATATGATAATTTTGCTGGTGACTTAGTTGAAAGAACGCGACCATCAACAGAAACTTCAAGATTATTATTTGGATCTGTAGTTAAATAAATCATCCCAGTGCGAACAATCTTGTGATTTTTAAAATCATAATTAAAACCTGCAGCATAAAAAATTAATATTGCGCTTGAAATAACGAATAAAATAAAACAAATAACCCAAGAGGTAATTCTTTTTGACAAGTGTGCTTTCATAGTTTTTATATTAACTTATTTGCAAGTTTTTTTCAATTTTTGAAATTAGGTCAGAAATAGTGTAAAATTAGCGCATTGAAAGGAAAAATGTTTTCAAAAAGATTTGGCATTGATTTAGGCACAACTAACACACTTGTTTATGTTCCCAAAAAAGGAATCGTTGTTAATGAACCAACAGTTGTTGCCCTGTCTGTAGCAGACAACAAAATACTAGCAATTGGATCCGAGGCAAAAGAAATGCTTGGCAGAACCCCAGACACAATCGTTTCCTCTTACCCATTAAGAGACGGGGTGATTGCAGACTATCGAGTAACCGAAGCAATGTTAAGATATTTCATTGATAAAGTAGCTGGTAGTTTTCGTTTTTCCAGACCAGAAATTATTGTTTCTGCTCCTGCTGGTATTACTTCTACAGAAAAAAGAGCAATTATTGATGCCACTATTCAAGCAGGCGCAAAACAAGCATACATTATTAAGGAGCCGGTCGCTGCGGCGTTAGGCGCTGGCGTGCCAATTGGCTCAGCTTCCGGAAATATGATAATTGATATTGGTGGTGGCACAAGCGAAGTCGCTGTAATTGCTTTAGGAGATATTGTTGCCTCTACATCTGTTCGCGTAGGAGGTAGAAGAATGGATCAAGCAATTGCCGATTTTATCCGTAAAAAATACAATTTAATGATTGGAACACAAACATCTGAAGATATAAAAATTAAAATTGGCTCTGCTGTATCATTAAAAAAGGACATAAAAATTGAAGTTTCTGGCTCTAACAGTGTTTCTGGATTACCTGAGACAATTATGGTTACGAGTCAAGACACTGTTGACGCTTTAAAAAGTGAACTGACTGAAATTATTAACGCAGTAAAAGTTGTCTTGCAAAAAACACCTCCTGAATTAGCCTCTGATGTAATTGACAAAGGAATTGTTTTGTCTGGCGGCGGTTCACAACTTAGAAGTATTGATAAATTATTAACTAAAGTTACTGGAGTTCCTTGCCAAGTTTCTGAAGATGCTTTGTTATGCGCTGCCAAAGGCACAGGAATCGCAGTAGAAAATTTAGATACTTACTTAAAATCTGCATTATGGATAAAATCATAAAACCAAAGGTTTTTACAATTGTTTTAAATTGGAATCGTAAAAAAGATTCTTTAAAATGTTTAAAATCTTTAGAACAGCAAAATTATAAAAATAATATAATTGTTTTTGTTGACAATAATTCTAATGATGATTCTGTTCAAGCTGTTAAAAAAGAATTCCCAGAAATTAAAATAATTCAAAACAAAAAAAACTTTGGTTATGCCAAAGGCAATAATATTGGAATTAAATATGCACTAGAAAATAATGCAGATTTTATTTTAATATTAAACAACGATACTATTGTTGATAAAAAATTAATTAGTAAATTATTAGAACCTTTTAAATCCGATGGAAAAATTGTAATTACCTCTTCAATTATTATTGATAAAAATAAAAATAAAATTTGGTCAGCAGGTGGAAATTATTCAAAAATTACCGGATTAGTTTTTATGCACAAAAAATATCAAGAAAATATAAACTTTGTATCTGGTTGTGCAATGATGATAAAAGCAGATCCTTTAAAAAAAGTCGGGCTTTTTGATGAAAAATATTTTTTGTATTATGAAGATGCTGATTTGTGCTTGAGAGTTTGTGAACAAAATTATAAATTAAAAATAGTAAATGAAAAATTAGTTGATCATTTTGAGTCTAAAAGCTCAGGCGGAAAATATTCAAAAAATTATCTTTATTATAATTTCAGAAATTATTGGCTTTGCGCCAAGAAAAATACAAGCATTATTTATAGACCAACACAAATTTTATCTTACATTCTTTGGACATTTTATATTTTTACAAAAGCAATTCTCGCAAAACGTTCACCGTTTAGTATTTATTTTGGATTGTTCGATGCATTAATAAATAAATATTACCAAAGAAAAACATGATTAATTTAATAATCATTGTATTTTTATTATTTTTAACATATTTCAGCTATAAAAAGCCGAAAAGCTTTTTAATATTATCTTTTTTTATAATTCCTTTCCACGCCTTTTTGATTACTTGGCTATCAAGCATATTAAATTTATCAAATAATTCATACATACTACTAAGCGCCTGGAAAGAAGTTATATTATTAGGCTCAATTTTGCACTTAATTAAAAACTACAAAAAAATTAATTTTAAATTACACAATATCGATTATTTTATTTTTGCGTATTTTTTTATCTCAATTATTGTCAGCCTTATTAATCATATTACTTTAAAACAATTGATTTGGGGTCTTAGATATGATTTTGAAATGTTTTTAATTTATTATATTTTTCGCTTGTTAGATTTTGATTTTAAATATTTAATTAAACTTTTAAAATATTTAATTCCAATCACACTGCTAGTTTCAATTTTTGCATTAATGCAAGTTTTTGTATTACCAAAAGATTTTTTAACATTGTTTGGCTATCAAATAGGGGAGTGGATACCAAATTCTCAAAGTTTACCCGCATACCAACAAATTGGAATTTCAGAAATTATCAGATCTCAAAGTTTTTTAGCAGGCCCAAACCAATTAGGATCATTTATTCTAATACCAATTGTTCTGATTTTTTCTTGTTATGAACAAATTAAAAAAATACACCCAGAATATTTGATTATTTTAACACAAATAATTGCAATAGTTGCATTATTATTAACATATTCTAGAAGCGCTTATCTGGCTTTAGTAATTGCAGCTTTTTTATTTTTAATATTAAAATTTTTAAGAAATAAAATTATTCAAATAACTCTAGTTTTACTATTTTTTATCATATCAATATTTTTAACATTCTTTGCGCCAAAATATTCAGAAAATAATTTTGTTAATAATTATATTTTGCATCAAGCATCAAGCGTTGAAAGACAAAAAAGATACGAATCTAATTTTGAAATTCTTAAAAAGAATCCAACCGGGCTTGGTTTGGGAACATCTGGGTTAGCGGCATATCGATCAAAATCAGAGCAAGATAAAAGCATTGTTCCAGAAAATTGGTTTATTCAAGTTGGCATTGAAAGCGGTTGGATTGGATTAATAATTTATTTAATAATTATTATTGGATTAATAATAAATTTTGCAAAAAAAGCCAAAAATAATTTTTCAAAAGCTGCGCTGATAATTTTAATATCCTTATCACTCCACGGTTTTTTTCTACACACATGGTCAGACATTGTAACTGTTTTTTGGGCTTGGGCTATATTCGGGCTAGCAAATAATTCGAAGATTGAAAATGAAAAAATATAATGTTTTAAATGTACCAATTTGGGATATTTCAGAAAATGAATTTTTAAATTTTATTAAATATGCTATAAACAGTAAAATGAATACCCAACAAATTGCAACAGTAAACCCCGAGTTTATTTGCGAATCTGAAAAAAATCAAGAATTTAAAAAATTATTAAACAGTACTGCTTTAAATGTTGCTGACGCAACTGGAATTATCTGGGCAATTAAATTTTTATACAAACAAAAAATTCAAAAAATTCCTGGTTCTGATATTTCATGGAAAATATTTAAATTCGCAGAACAAAATCAATATAAAATCTTTTTGCTTGGTGGAATGCCAAATGTTGCTAAAAAAGCAGCCAAAAAAATTATTGAAAAATACCCTCAAATTAAAATTGTTGGCACAAGCAGCAAAAATCCAAACGATCCAGAAACAATAAATATTATCAATAAATCGCGAGCCGAAATTTTATTTGTTGCTTACGGAACCCCAAAACAAGAATTTTTTATTAGCCAAAACTTGAACAAACTAAACGCACGAATTGCAATAGGGGTAGGGGGGACATTTGATTTTATTGCTGGTATTAGAAAAAGAGCTCCAAAATGGGTTCGAAAGATTGGATTGGAATGGCTATATAGATTATTTCAAGAACCAAAAAGAATTAAGAGAATTTATAATGCAGTAATTAAATTTCCGTATTTAGTAATTAAATCAAAATAACTTTATTGAAGTTCTTTAATCACAGAATTTAAATATTGATTTGCGTCTCCAGCTGTCATTAAAACAATATCACAAGAGTTTTTACATTTTAATTTAATTATTTTAGGCAATTTGTTAAAATCTTCACAAACTTCAATATTTGGGTGATCAATATTTTTTTTCAAGTCAAAGATTGAAAAC
>CAYUUY010000017.1:0-13535 GCA_964448035.1 uncultured Candidatus Saccharibacteria bacterium | reverse complement strand
CTAGCCCAGTTGATAGGTCATTGCATTCCAAGGTTATATCAACATATGTTGCAGGTGCATCGAATCTACAAGCATGATAGGTATATGCCTCGTCAAGATCTGCCCTTAGCACCAGCTCGTAAAGGTCTCCAGATATTTCATCCGCAAACAGTAGCTCAGATGGGGTTGTATCACTCAGGGTTATCGATCCACTTACCTTCGCGGGATATACCTCTGCTGGGGTCACAATACCATTTCGATATGTTGCATCCCTAAAATGGGCCTCAAACGCCTTGGTGTCGTCAGTCGTCCCGGCAACTAGCTCGAAGTAGTAGTTCAGCATCGGCGCGGTTGCATCTGTTTTTATGTCGAAACGCTTGACTCCATTAACATATATGACCAGATGGTCGTTTAGCACATCAATTCTAAACCTTCTTCGTACCGAATCCAGATTGCTACGAATTGCATCTGCCCCATTGATCGGAAAATGCGTGACACTTTCGGCCCCGGCGATCTTGTACCTGAGCATAGCTGCGGATTGGTTGCCGGCATTGATCTCCGCACCAAGAACAAACCAGTTATCATCATTGGCCCAGAGTCGGATACCCGAAATCTGGTTAGTGCTGGCCGGATCAAATACGTACAGGCTCATTATCACTTCAAATGACATCTGAGCGCCAAACCTTTGATCAGCCTGAAGATAAGATATTCCAATCCCGCCGCCAATGCCATGCTGGGCTCGCATATAACCAGCAAACCGGGTAAAAGCTGTCCCATTGATAACTGGAGCCTTCCATAGGCCGGAGTCACTGTAGAAGCTATCGTTGGCAACTATCGCGCTCGGCAATACATTGAAAGGTTCAATTCCCGTCAGCATCTTCAGGCACCTCCTCAACTGCTATGGATACAGGCACATCATCCAGAATACCCATCAGCTCCCCGGACAATTTGCCCTTGTCAGTGTTCTTGAATTTCTTCATGTTAAGCCTCCGAATCTTGGCAAGCTGCCAGCGATTCCTCTCCAAATGTGTGGCCCGGCCAGCGGATGTCTGTCACGATTCGTGCCACAGAATATTATGAAATCTGCCACATTGTCACCGTTGTTGTCCGTATGCCAGACTATCCCCCCAGTGGAATACCCATAGAAGTTGCTGTCGATGTTGATTGCTGAACCGGGATAATCATGGGTGTCATAGATATCATATGACGTATTCTCGGCAAAGTTGTTGTGGATTATTGAATCCCCTTCAATGTCGGTTGCTCCTGGCGGTGGATAGTAGTAGATACCCACAAAATTATCAAGGATGTCATTTTCCATGATCAGTGTTCTTTGAGCGTTTATGTGCCGACCGATTCCGTACCCATTGTTTGCACCTCCGTCACCTACCCCGCTGCCCCATTTTGTGATGTAATTGCTATGGACTTTGCTGGATATGGAGTCATTGCCGATAAACACGCCAATTCCATCTACTTTGTACCCACCATCGATGTAACAATCATGAACATCGGCATAATCCGTATCGTCGAGCCAGATGCCCCAGCAGCCGTCGCTATTTCCGATTATGGACAGATCGTGTATTTTGTGGTTCAGACCCGTGAGATATAATGCGGTGTTGTGTGCGTCTCCGGGAGCCACCGTGTTGGCGATCAACTCCATCTGCGATATCTCAACATTGTTGGAATTGATCTCAATCGGAATCCCGGATGCGGGCGAGATGGTGGTTCGATTGACCCCGAGGCGGTCTCTCCCTTCGAGGATCAGCCCTTCGTATCCGGCAGGGACGACTATATTTTCCGTATAATTACCAGGGGCTATGCGTACTTTCCATCCAGAACTGGCCGCATTTATTGCCCCCCCGATGGTCAGTTTTGGTGAGGTTGCCGAGAGACCATCGTTGTCATCGGAAGCTCCGGCAAATGCTTTGTCCACGAACAACGTCCCGCCCGCGTCTCTGCTAATGTAGAGACTATCTATGTCGGCCCTCATGGTGAATTGGATGATTGCTGGCATTTTATGCCTCCATCAACTCTATGAGTTCTTCTTCGGTCCATAAGCCGGGTGCCGCTATGATCGAAAACAAAGTTGCAGCGTTGTCGGAATAGATGCTGATAACTGCGGTATATACTTCTTCTTGTGCGGAATAACCCTTACCCTGTCCCGAGTCGATGCCATCAACTACTGATACATCTCTTCCGTTTGAAGAAATTTGGTAATATAGAATACCAGGACCATGATTTAGGATTGTAATGGCTTTTGCAGGGACCCCCAACCCTGCCAAACCATCATCCCCATTCATGATGTTGTATCTCTTGAGACCGGCCTCACCCACCCCGCCACAAGCTTGCCGGTATATGGCAAACGGAACATGCCTGTATTTGAGCATGGTTCCCTCCTCACATCTCGCCGATGTATATCTGATCATTTAGCTGATATTTTTCGATCAGCGCGTTGGCCGCAGCCTGTTCTACATCGGTAGCATATTGAATACCCCATTTTTGATGATCGATGACAGTCATCTTTCGGAGACCATATCTTACCCTCAGTCTGAGATTTGCAGCAACAGCGTTTACCGCATGGTTGTTGATGATCTCAACCTGGAATTTCTGGCAGGCTGGGATATACATCCTCATATCGACGTCGGGTGCTCCGAGAGCTCCAGAAGGCATTGCAGCTGCATCCATCCTGGCGTAGTTCATCAAGTCATCTCTGCTGATGAATATGTGACAGGCATCGTATGGATCTAATGCGCCCGCGCTAAGGTTGTTTCTGACTTGGGTAGCATCAACACCTACTCCAAGGATGACCGCTACATAGCCAGGCGGGACCCTGATCCATGCCCCTGAAAGCACATGAGATCCGCCATTCGCGGCCAGGATTGGGATCTGCCGGGATATCTCTTTGACCTCTTCAAACTGCTCTTCAACTGATGGATTCAGCAGGTCTTGGTGGACTGGGAGGTTTCCTATCAGCGCCCTCTCTACCAGGTTTGCCGTGCCCAATATTCGTGTTCTTACGGAGTCCTCCAGTCTGCTCTCAATCATGTTCAGAGCGGTTTCGGGGTCTTTAACGCCCCATCTATAGAGGTCTAGCATATTGTAATTTCTTATGACGACATGGTAGCGGCTAATTATGTCGGCCTCGGCCCCTCCTATGCTCCTCTGCCGAATATGTACATATGAGCTGGCCCGAACTTTGTTTGCAATTGCTGCAACGTCGTCATTCCACACGCCCGCCTGGGCCGCCGAATATAACCTCAGGGCCTCATCAGACTTGTCGGTTGCAATCAAGGTTTCAACTGGGTTTGCAGCAGGCCTTGTGGAGACTACGTTTCGTATTTCCAGCAATCTCTTTCCAAAGTTCTCATATCTGCCTACTTCGACACTGTTGATAGTTACATTTACCCGGAATACTTCCGGGAGGATTTCTGTCGGATACCTGGCGTACGCCGGGTTACAAAAGGCTGTCATAATAACCACCTATGAGAGATTAATATAAAAATAACTGCGGAATAATGTGGTACAATGTTCAATCAGAACATTTTTATTTAATAGCCTTGTTCAACAAATATATATAATAGTAACATAGTGGTGCTATTATGCCTATCTTTAGAACAGTAAAAGCGATCCCGAGCGGAGGATCTAAGAGAATAACACTGCCCGCTGCATGGACGAAACAACATGGTGTAAAAGCCGGCGACGATCTGCAATTGCTGGATCACGGTGTTTTGATAGTATTCCCGCCTAAAATAAACAGCAATCTGAACCTGGATGATTTAACAAGAGATATCAGAGCAACATTATTCAATTTTATCAAAAAATAAGGAGAGGGAAATTCCCTCTTCAATTGCTGCAAGTTGGGTCTTCATCCGGGCTGGTGTAATAGACCAGCAACGCCGCGTTCTGGTAATACGCAGAATTCACAGCGGCAGACAACGCGAAATACACGTCATCCTGGATGAACTGAGACACCTGAAGCGGGGTTGCAATGTTCGCGAGACGAACAGCTCTGAAGTCGTCCAGATGGATCGTACAGGCACCAATGTCTACGGTGTACTTCAGGCCGAGGCTTATGATAGCGATATCAAGCTGTGGTGTCAGAAGTGCAACCCGAACATGGGTCCACGTGTTTGCAACCAGCGCAGGAACGTTGAGGGTTTCCAGAGGGCTGACACACTTCGCGGTGTCGTCGAGCAGGATCTGGAGGTCTCCGGCAGTGGTGGCGACGCTACTCTTGATCCAGAACTCTACGTGAGTGTATTTTGGCAGATTCGTGCCAGGTGCAATTACCTCGCAGAGAATAACTCCCGCAACACCTGCCGCCGTGATGTCTATCTTCACAGACGAGGTTCCAACCATCTTGTCTGCGGCGTCCAGCGAAACCGTAAAGTTTGCCGGCACATCCTCGTCCCATGCGTCCTCGCAATCATCAAGAACCAGGGACTCCTGTACTCCCAGTGCCATCATTACTGTACCCTTGCCGTCAGTGGCGGCAGGAACTCCAGCAGTGTAGATGTCACGAATGGGCTTTGAGCCGATGGGAAGTCTAACCCAATATGCAGAAACACCCTGCACCGTGGTCAGACCAACCGCACCGATAGGGAAGAAAGCAAATGCCATTTTTTATCACCTACTGTAACGTGTACTCGTATCCCCAGAGCGCGATCTCGAATCCTCTGACGCCAGCAGCCCAGGCGGGAATCAATACGCCATTATCGGTTACCTTGACCGATCCAATTCCCTTCATTAGGGTATATGCGCGAGGCAGCTCAGTGGGTCCGCCACGCCTGATATCAGCAACCAGGGATTGCTGTGGCATCACGAACGGATTGTCATTTACCTCACAGTTAAAGATCATGGGGTAACGACTGTTACCGTTCTCAAACTTCAGTTGAAACATATTGGGATGGGGAATTACACCAACATGGGTGAACCTGTAGAATTTTTTCTCGGTAGAGACCCATCTGAAATTCTGGAATGGGACCTGCACATACTGACCGTCACGAACCAGCTCCATTTCCTGATTGGGGGTGGTGGGCTGATTGTTCTTGGTGTACGTGATGATCCGCTTTATCTGTGGATCGTCGGCGTTCTGTCCCATGTTAAGGCTAGACCACCAATCCATAGTTGCTGGAACGGACCTGTCAATTACCTGCGGAGCAATGACATCAGAGATCTCCAGGTCGCCCAGGACCTCGTACTGTCTGATCTGATTGCTGGCAGCGGCAGTGGCTACTTCGGCAACTGGGGATGATCTCAGCGCATTCAGCATCTGATCTGCACCCTTCGCGAAGGCGATGTGAGCTTTGATCTCAATGTCAGAGTTGATTACAGCATCTCCGCCGTGGGCCACTGTCGGGAACTCGATCTTGAAATTGAGGGTATCCGAGGGTCCGAGCTTGATTGACGTGCTATTTGCGCCGCCACCCATCAACAATGCCTTGCCGAAGTTAATGCAGGCCAAGCGATCTCTGAACGGATAACTGGGATCATTGGGACCGTCGCGCAGTGCGGGGGCCATGTGTTCGTTGATGGAGATGTTCTCGCCAACGTCGTTACCGCTAATCACTGGAGAAATCCGCTTTATTGGCACGCGCCGCCCAAAGGCGTCTACGCCACCAATGACTTCAAGGCCCTCCAACTCGGCAACCATGTCAGGGGCCAGCTCCCAGGGCTTGCTATACCTTTCCAAGCCGTGCTCCCATACATATGCAGGGTCATCCCCGCACTGGATAGAAGCTCCAGCTGTAGTACCCATTACTGAAAATGGGTACTTAAAATTCAATGTCATACGTCCGAAACCTTTTACCATAGTTTCATCCTCAGGTCAAATCGACCGATAAATAAAACTATTTTTTTATATATAAGTGTTTTTTGTCATTTTGGAAAAAGCATATATTCTAAAAATCTAATTGCTGAATATGCGAATAACTTTTGAACTGCCTGACGATGTAGGGCTTGAGTTTCATCAGCGATGCATTATAAAGAAAAAGAAAATGAGCGTGGAGCTAAGGACGATGGTTGACACCTGGTTGAGGTCTAACCCGGACATGCCCAAGCAAAAAATGAAGCTGGCCTTAGAGTAGTCGCTGAATCGCGTCGGCTGCTCGTCCGGCCATAATTCTGGCTTGCGGAAGGTCTCCGTTATTTGCGAAATACAAAGCGGTCTGCAATTCGCTTATACGAAGACCATTTGCGGCAGCTGATTCGTTGGCTGATCTGATGTCTGCTGCGGATATGCCTTTACCACGCAGCATTTTCATTATAACGCGCACTGCTGTTTGATCCATAGCATACCTCTTAATCGATTGCCCGGCCTCCCCCACGTTGCAAGGGGGCCACTGTTGCTCGTCCCACAAATTTTGCGTTTGCTGCCGCAGATCCGGTAACTTCGAAACCATGCTCCTTCGCGAGCTGGCCGAAGTTTTTAATAGTGCCGGTTGCAAGAGCGCCCAAGATATTTCTCTTATCCTTATCAAGAGCCTCCTTGATGGCCAATACGTTTTGCTGGAATGCCGGTATATCAGTCGGGCAGACCTTGTATTCGCCAACCACATCCTCCGATATTTTTCTCCATGCGTCCTGCGTGCCTCCTTCGGCTGCCCAGCCAGCAGCTATCGAGGACAGTCCAGATACGCCAATCTTCAGGAGAGCTTCACCAAGGGGCTGACAGAAAATCTTAGAAAAAACATCAACTGCTGTGGGTATCACACTAGGGGTAATAACGTCACCAAGATCAAGTTTCTTTGGTGATCCGATGGGTCTCTGATACTCCTGGATTGCCGGAAGCTTGCTGACAAGTTCTTCACCGGCGTTTCGAGCCTGGCAATATGAACATGTCTGGCCGATGTTTCCTAGTGTGGGTATAGCAAATATATCGTCGTCAGTATATGCACGAGCATCATACAAAACTTCGAATGGTACAAATTTTCTAGTTGCCGGGTTTTTCGCTAGTTGCAGATATGTGAGCGGTCTTTTATTCGAATCGAAAGACAATGGTTGCCTGTAGTCCTCCAACGCATACTCATCAAGACCAGCTCCTTCCGGGACTTCGTAAACCCGGAATGGCTGATCCACCAGACCATATTTCTCGTCCGTTATATTTTTAATTTCAAGCGCCATCTCGTATCTCCTTAATCAGCTTCGATATTATATCACCCGCATGCGCCACCTTTTTTGGAGATGATGCCAGGGAGATAATGAACTTGGGATATAATGTCTCCATCACATTAAATATCCTTCCGGCTATTTCAGGATTTTCTTCCAGCGGGATATCACGAATGGCACCCTGGAGTATAGGCTTTGCAACTTCCCATATATTAAGTGATTTTATATATTTCACTGTGTGGCCTGCCCCCACCACCATCGATTGCTGGAAAGCCGCTTTGATAGTCGCTTCATCTGGAAAATCATCGGCGGTGCTAAGGTGCACTGCAATAATTTGATCCAGCTCTGCCAAACTCATTGCACCGCACCTGCCAATTTTTTCACCGAGTCGCTGGAGTCTTTCACATCTTTGGTTTCACGTTTAGTCAGCAGTTGTTGTCCAACTGCAACTGCTATTGTTTTTATCAATTCGCTCTGGGAATTTGCCTGCGCCTGCTTTGCCTTCGCAGCTTCAATCTGGGCCTCTGTGACCTTATCTTCCCGGTCTCTGGCCAATTTCAGCTGTTCCATTCTGTACTCATGATCATTGGCTATTTGCAGATCGGTGGCATCCCCTACCCTAAGGTCAGCTCCTCCTTCTTTGGCCTGCTTTATAATATCGTTAATATTCATTTGGAACCTGCTACTCTGCTGCAACTGGGCTTCCATGGATTTCACTTTCGCCTCAAGAGCCTGGTTTTGGATATCAAGATTCTTTTGGGTGAGCTCCAGGATCTTAGCTTCCAACATACCTGAACTGTCTCCGCCGCTCTTTTTAGCATCAACCAGTTCTTTGATCATTGCCCGGTTAGTGTCCAGCTCTCCCTTCAACATCTCGATCTGAAGCTTATACGCCTCAGCCATGGGATCTGGGCCGGGATCTCGGGCCTCTCCACGGGCCTCTCGAAGCTCCTCAACGTGTCTTCTATGCTGATCTTCGAGATATTGCTGTTGCTGCCGCCACTCCTCCGACTTCTTTTGTTCCAGCTGCATGCTCATAGTCATCAGACCCATCATTCCCTGCATCATATCTGCAAAAGACATGGGTTGCTGTGTTTGGGTTTGTACCGTAGCCACCGGCTGTGCCGTTGGAGTCCTCTGCATAAAAGCGTTCATTAGACTGTTGCCGCTGGGCATGCCCAGAGATTGCCGTATGAAGGCCTCGCGTTGTTCCTCAGGAAGAGCACTTGCAATCTCGCGAATATCTGCTGACGTAAATCCTGCCGGCAATGAACGAAATCCCTGGTTTGCTGGTGGAGCAGTCCTGCTTCTCATGTCGGCATATTCATCTTCAGCTTCCCTTTTTGCTTCCAGAGCAGCCTTTTTGGCGTTTGTCGCGGCGGCTTTTAGTAAATCCGTCTTGGCCGACTGTGTTAAAATTGCATTGGCCTCTTTCAGCAATCTTGCTGTTTCATTATCTTCTGTCTGCACGTCCATTTTGGCTGCATCATTGACCTGTCTTACTGATTCTGTAGATATTTCATCAGAAGATGGCCTACCGGGTTTCTTTGGCATGCTAAACTACGCGTGCGGAAAAGTATATAAATCATTTGTTACTAGTTTACGCGTATAATGTGGGCTAATGTAGACCGCCGATCGAATACACTAATGCTAAGAGGCAGTGCCCCGGCTGAACTTTTGGATGATCTTTTCGAGGCGTCAGAGTTTGCGGCTCGGCTTCGACTAAGCAAAAAAGACGGGGAGTGGGCATACATATCATTCTGTGTTAAGTTCACAACGGAGGAACTATTAAAACTAAAAAGAAAGATGGAGGAACCTGATGCCCCAGCATGAAATCCATTACAACATAGATGATATTTTGATCGGTAGAAAGTTTCCACATGTTCATCAAATGATGGATATAATGAGCAAGGAGGGGCCAAACCACCGTAGATTCTTCCATGACGATGGAGTAGTAAGTGACATGTTAATAGCGACAGGAGGTTTCGCGGACGCCTGGTCTGCAAGGTATCACTTGATTGCCGATCGCATTGTCCGCGATGGAGAAGCCCCGCAAGAATTGCCCGGCAATGTTAGGCAAGAGTCCATCATTGCCGAATTACTGGATTTGATAACAAAAGGCGAAGTGGAACTGGTAGTGTTCCCGGACTCAGTGATAGCCAGGCTCATAAGCTCGATTAACAATGGAACCGTTGTCTTGGCGGAGCCGGAAATATTACCACCTCTAAGAAAGAATTATTATATAAAAAGATAGAAAGGTGATCACATGACAGAAGCCGTAGACCCTGGTGTAGCTGATACATCTGAACAGAAGGAAGAAAAGCCCTGCGTGCAATGCTTAGTCCCAGAAATCATGACCGCCTGGAACTCTGCCAGAGGAGCTTGCGAGTTCGTCCCTGACGAAAAAGGTCGAGAAGAGTGCCGCAAAGAATTAGAAGAGATTGCTAAGGATGTCAAATCAATAAAGAAAGGTTCTGAGGTTATATACAAGGCAATAAAATCTTCCAGCAATCCTTCAGCCTTTATTCAGGCTCAGATAGACTTTGCAAAGACCCATAACGCTGCAAATACCGAGGCAATCCTACAATGGGCCGATGAAATGGAAAAAGAAGGACAAACAATACCGGAGGACGTTGCTAAAATAGTCAAATTCTACCGGATACAGTCGGGGTCCCAGATATGAGTAAAGCTCAAGAATTGATTGACTTCGCAAAGAACAATGGCATATTTATTCACAGCAGAACATCTCCGCAGGAATGGGAACAGTTGCTGGCTGAAAATGACGGACGATGCCCTTGCGGACATGCAGAGTCCTGCCCCTGTGAACTGGCATTGGAAAAAATAAATAATCCAGCAACTGAGGCAGCCGATCAAATGTGCGGTTGTGTGTTCTATGTATCGAAAGCATATCTTGACCATTACAAGAGCAAAGCTTGGGGCGAGGATACCCAGTCTACCAATGCAACTGTTTCTGCCAAGAAGACCGAACCCAAGCAAGGAGAATCTGTTGCGTATCAGAAGACTCGGGAAGTATCTCCAGAAGTCGAAGAAAGATTCCTGAAATCTGCCGGGACTTATATAGACGCTTTGAAGCTGGTTGAAAGCGGTGACATCGACAAGTTCGTGGACAATATTCGAATGGAGGAAGCAACCAATCCATGTAATGTCTGCAAAAACGATGCCGATGTAGTAGCATCTCATGGTGATTACGTTCGAGCCCTGTGTAAAAACGGATCTCCCGAATGTGAATCCGAAGTGAAGAAACTGGTCACCCGAACCATGGAAGTGATTGATGAAAACTTCATGAGCGCCGGCTATGACAAGGTAAAGCAGACAAATACGGTAGCAAGCGAAACGAAGAAAACCGGGAAGAAAAACGCATGGATCGAATTTAGTTCACAAATCATGACTGATCCATCTCTCGACGGACTGCCACAAAAAAACAAGATGAAGATTGCTGCCGCACTATATAGGGGCGAATATAGTTCAATTGAAGATGCGAGGGAGGCGCTGGGAAATGCACAGAACACATAGAATATTATTTGGTGAATCGGAACGGAGGCAATTGTAGTAAATGACTCGCAATTGGGTTTTAAATGAGGCTGATGTTAAAGCCATTGAAATATTGGAAAAAGGCGAACCCAGGTCATTAACAGAGCTGGTCCAAGAGATTTATGGTATCGAATCAGATGCAGATCGACACCGGAAGATCAATGCCTTCAAGAAACATCTTGATCGCTTGGTTGCAGATGGGTTTCTGTCAACCAGCCACTCGAAAAATGATATGAATCGTCCGGTAACAGTATATATCCTGTCAGAAAATGTCATCATCGGGAAAGGCGGTTTGCTTATTATAAATGAATCTGGCATGGACTTCACAGAGCTGGGAAAAATGATAAAAGTAGTGAAAGAAGATGGCAAGGACCTGGTTCTACCCCTTACCATCTAGATTTTTTTCAATTCATCGAATACCACTGTTATTGTTCTCCCGGCAACGGGGATAACCTGTTCCGTTCTCGACGCATAACCCTCTTTCACCGCCGTTATATTTAGTAGTTCATTGGCGACTTCCTTCAACCCAATTATAGGGGCAACTCCTTGTGGCATGTCGTTTATTATGATGTCGCAGTCTTGGGGCGTTGTGAAGATATTGATATTGCCGGTTGCTGTTGGAATTGGCGATAATGTTCGATAGATCTCATTCTTACCACGAGCCACGTTTATGGTTTCATGATGGGAACTGCAACCATCGGCAACTATGGCTATGTCATGCTCCCCTGGGGTCATATCCCAGTGATCAGGAGTTATACGATGGGTATCCTGGCCATCAACGAAGATCATGGCGTGAGTAGGCTTGGACTTGAACTCGACTCTGACCAACGTCGGGAGCTCAGCAATCTTACACTTTTCATAGGCGGCTTTGATTTCGTCATGATCGATGTACATATTCCGACCCTTATTGTTGGGGCTAGACAAGCATTCATAGACCATTATATAATTAATGAAAATGTCTTTCCAATCGTCGCGACGATACAGCTCTTCTTCATCCCCATTGCCGAGATATACCGCGCCCAGGACCCGACGATACATTTCCATCGGGGAGTGTGGGTCGAAATATACAGTGACCATCTTGCCGAGGACCAGCTCTTTCATTCGCGCAGTTGCAGGTCCTGCCCCACTGTAAGTGCCCCGCTCTGCCGAGTCGATTCCCGCAAGTCTGACCTCTTTACCGTTCACAAAAATGGTGTCTCCGTCATCAACTTTGTCGCATATACCCACTAGCCGGCCTTTGTCCAGCTCTTCTTGTACGAGAGCCGGGGGTTTTGCAACGTCGGCATACGCATCATAATATTTCATATAGGCTTCATAATACTGATAATATGACGAGTTAAGTGGAAAACCATTTTCGTCAAGGTATCTCCTAAACTCTGCAAGGTCTGACTTTATTGCTTCATAATGCGGTAATATTCCTTCATACACCATCAATGGATTGTAATGCTGGTCATTAAACCAAGTCACCCTTGTTCGAACTGCCGCGTCAAATTGCCAAAAATTAGTCTGTATTCTGACCAACCACTGACGTGCCTTGGCATCAATTGGGTTTTCAATTTCCAACAGGTCTGTCGGTACTTGAATTAAACTCATTTCCTCTTCCTCTGCCAATCTCGTCACCCCCCGGTATTTTCAACAATGGAGATTCAAGCTCCTTTATTAAACCACAACTTACTCTGATTTGCATGATACCTTGTTTACTCCCAACATATAAATCCTTGAGCATTTATTGTTATATCGTGGTCCATATGATAAGCAAAGAAGATTTAGAGAAAAAAGCAAAGGAAGCCCAACGGAACATCGACAAAATGTTTGCTAAGGCTGTTGAAAAAGTGGAGCGTGACAAATAATGGTTAAGTTAGGGTCTTCATCAAAGCCTGCAACTGTGAGCATAGGAGGCAGTGGCGGAAAAACCACTACAACGCCGGCTAGTAAAACTAGTAGCTCTTCCTCATCAGTTGCTTCCAAATTAAGTTCACTAGAAAAACTCCTGGCACCGCTTTCACAACCAAAAGCAGCTCCCGCTCCTGAACCGTCATATGAACACGAAAAAGTGCTGGAATTTTATCCAAAAACCACACCCACAGCTCCGGTCAAAACTGCCACCACAACGCCAACACCCGCGCAAGCAATACAGGCTTCAATAGCGTCCGGTGTAAATGTGCCGATAACACCGGAGCTTCTTGCAGCTCGAAACGAGGGATTGAAGCCTCTGTCCGCGCCTATCCCAACGACGGGACTGGGTTCCAAGGTGGCTGCGGTGGCAACTGGAGGAGCACTAAAAGGAGGCATTGCTGCCCTAACGGAGCCCGAACCCGTGAAAACTATAAAATACGTGCCGATCACAGCTCCAACATATTCGTTGCAGGAAACTCTTGCCATATCCGAAGCCATGAAAAAAGCAGTCGAACTAGCAACACCTCCTTCCATAAAAGTGGCCCCGGTGCCTCTTGATGAGATAGAAACAGCACCCGCCGCAAAAGTAGCCGCAATAGCTAATAATCTGTTGGCCACCACAAGTAAACTCAATCAGGCCATATCCAATGCAGTTACGCCACCGAAATCGATTGATGTAAGCAGCAAAGTACAGGCGGCATTAGCCAATTCTCTTAAAACTGGAAATGTGAATACGCTACAGCAGGCAACTAACACGATTCTTAATGCTGTTGACAAAGTTGCAACACAAGCCATCAGCGTTGCTAATAAAAAAATTGACACCGAGAAGGCTGCACTATATACTCTTTCGTCCGCAGCTCTCAACAACCTGACGAGTATAGCAAACAATGAATTTAATAAGGCAAATACAATAAAGGCGACATCTGACATAAAGTCTGCCGCCGATAAGACAATAAGCAAGATAATCGAGATAGGCAAATCAGCTGACCAAGTCTCCAGTCTTG
>CAYUUY010000016.1:3333-15757 GCA_964448035.1 uncultured Candidatus Saccharibacteria bacterium | reverse complement strand
TTGGAAAAAGTGTTTACGACTGGTTCAATAATCAAAAAAATTTAGGATTAATTAAAAAGTTGAAAAACGCTGGAATAAAAATTTTTGATAGTTCTGTGTCTCACAAATTTAATAATTTAATCTTTGTATTTACTGGCACAATGAAAAAATATGAAAGGGAAAGAGCTAAAGAATTAGTGCGTCAAAATGGGGGTGAAGTTGCAAATAGTATTTCTGAAGAGACGGATTATTTAGTAAAAGGTAAAGGCGGTGGTAAAAAATTTGAAGATGCAAAAAAAACTGGAATAAAAATAATATCAGAAAATCAATTTTTAAAAATGCTTGAATAGGCTTTATTTTATAATTTTAAAATGTTAAAATGAGATATTACATTTATGAAAAAATTATCTAAAAAACAAGTTATTCACATTGCTAAACTTTCGCGGATTGATTTGTCTAACCAAGAAATTAAAAAATTTCAAAATCAATTAAGCGATGTTTTGGAATATGTAAGTCAAATTCAAGAATTAAATTTGCCTGAAAGCCAGGAATATAGTGTTTTGGATTTAAAAAATATTTTTAGAGAAGATAAAATTACTGAAAATTGGCAAAGAGAAAAATTAATGGGAAATGCCCCAAAACAAAAAGATGGGTTTTTTGTTGTTCCTTCTGTTTTTAAGAAAAAATAAATATGACAGAAATAAATACAATTACAAATTTACAAAAAAAATTATCAAATAATAAAATTACATCAGTAGAAATTACTAAATATTATTTGGATAGAATTAAAAAATATGATGCAAAAATTAAAGCTTATTTAACAGTTTGTGAAGAAAATGCATTGCGCCAAGCTAAAGAAGCAGATAATCGTCGAGCAAAAAAGCAAATTTTGAGCAAACTTGACGGTATTCCAATTGCAGTTAAGGATTTATTTTGTACAAAAGGAATTAGAACCACGGCTGCTTCTAAAATTTTAGAAAACTTTATTCCTTTTTACGAATCAACAGTTACCCAAAAATTAATCGATGCTGGAGCAGTAATTTTGGGGAAAACAAATTTAGACGAATTTGCTTTTGGCTCATCAACAGAAAATTCGGCTTATCAAATTACAAAAAATCCTTGGGATCTTTCTCGAGTTCCCGGCGGTTCTTCTGGCGGATCAGCTGCTGCAGTGTCTGCTGATTTATGTGTTGCTGCAATTGGGACAGATACAGGTGGTTCTATTCGCCAGCCAGCTTCTTTATGTGGAATTGTTGGTTTTAAACCAACTTATGGGAGAGTAAGCAGGTATGGAATTATTGCAATGGCTTCTTCGCTTGATCAAGCTGGCCCAATGACAAAAAATATTGAAGATGCAGCAATAATTCTAGAAATTATTGCTGGCAAAGATAATTATGATTCTACTTCTTATAACAAACCAGTTTCAGAATATTCGAAAAATTTGAATATTGATTTATCAAAAATTACAATTGGCGTTCCAAAAGAATTTTTTGGTAAAGGTATTAACCCAGAAGTTGAAAGCCAAATTAAAAAATCAATTAACGAGTTTCAAAAATTAGGGGCTGAAATTAAAGAAGTTAGTATTCCAGAACTAAAATATGCGCTTGCCGTGTATTATATTATAATGCCGGCTGAAGTTTCTTCTAATTTAGCAAGGTATGACGGAATTCGATATGGATATTCAGAAATAGGAAAACAAAAAAATCTTGAAAAAGTTTATTCTGTTTCAAGAGCGAAAAAATTTGGAAGCGAGCCAAAAAGAAGAGCAATGCTTGGTAGCTATGTATTGTCTTCAGGTTATTATGACGCTTATTATAAAAAGGCCCAGCAAGCCAGATTAGTCTTGAAAAAATCTTTTGATCGAGTTTTCAAAGAATGTGATATTTTAATTTCTCCTGTTTCTCCAACAACAGCATTTAAAATTGGAGAAAAAACAAGCGACCCGCTTGAAATGTATATGTCTGATATTTGTACTGTTCCTATTAATCCAGCTGGGTTACCAGCAATTTCTGTTCCTTGCGGTTTTTCTAAAAAAGGACTTCCGATTGGAATGCAAATTATTGGACCACATTTTTCAGAAGAAAAAATTTTTCAAATTTCAAATTCTTTTGAAAAAAAGATTAATATTGTTAATCAACAACCAGAAATTAAATGAGCCAAAAATATTATAAAAAATCTTCTTATCAAAAAGCAGACCCAATTATTAAAATTATAGAATTATTTTTTTCAATAATTTTATTGCCTTTTAGAATATTTTTTAAAAATCATTATTCAAAAATCAATCGAGCAAAAATTAAAAATAGTTGGTATAAAATCAAGCTTGATTTAGGAGAAAAAACCGAAAATGGAAAAAGAAGCGCAATTATTGGCGCAGATAGATTATTAGATAACACAATGAAAGAAATAGGCTATGATGGAGACAAAATGGCTGAAAGATTAAAATCAGCTAAAGAAAAATTTTCTAATTATGACGCAATATGGAAAGCGCATATTGCACGCAACAAAATAGTTCATGAAGAAAATTATTATTTATCAAACCAAGACGCAATTAAACATATAAATAATTATCAAAAAGCTTTGAAAGATTTAGGTGCTTTATGAAATATAAAACAACAATTGGGTTAGAAATTCACATTGAATTAAACACAAAAAGTAAAATGTTTTGCGGTTGTATTAACCCAGCGAGTTTAGTTGATGATATCGCTGATCGAAAACCAAATAGTTTTTGTTGTCCAATTTGCATGGGGTTTCCTGGAACATTGCCGGTAGTTAATAAACAAGCAATTGAATATTGCGTTATGGCTGGATTAGCACTTAATTGCAAAATCCAAAAAAAATCAAAATTTGATCGCAAACATTATTTTTATCCTGATTTGCCAAAAGGATATCAAATTTCTCAATATGATATGCCTTTTTGCAAAAACGGATATTTGAAAATTAATAACCAAAAAATTAGAATTAACAGAATTCATTTGGAAGAAGATGCAGGAAAATTAATTCATTTGCCCAATAGCAATGTTTCTTTAGTTGATTTTAATCGTTCTAGCGCCCCACTTATTGAAATTGTTACTGAGCCTGATATTACTTCTCCAAAAATGGCAAAGGATTTTGTTCAAGAGTTGCGTTCAATAATTAGAAATTTAAGAATTTCTGATGTAAATATGGAAAAGGGTCATTTGCGATGTGACGCAAATATTGATATTAGCAATAAAAATAAAAAATCACCGATCATTGAAATAAAAAATTTAAATTCCTTTCGATTTATTGAAAAAGCATTACTATACGAAGAAAAAAGATTGTTTGAAACTTGCAATCAGTGGCCAAGCAAAAAAACTAAAATAACTCGCGGCTTTGATTCTAAAAATAACCAAACATATCCGCAACGTGAAAAAGAAGAAGCATCGGATTACAGATATTTTCCAGAGCCAGATTTGCCAATGGTTGTTTTAAGCAACAAAGACATTAAAAAAATAAAAAACAAAATGCCAAAATCGCAAGCAGAAATTAGTTTGCAATATCAGAGAAACGGTTTGTCAGAAAATCAAATTAAACATTTGTTGTCTGATATAAAATTAAAAAATTATTTTGATAAAGTTGCAAAAAAAACAAAAAATTATCAAAAAATTTATTCTTTAGTAAGTGTTGAGCTTTTAGGAATTGCTAAAAAAACTCAGAAATCAATTGATGAATTAATAAACCCAGATGAAGTTGCTGATTTAATTATTTTATCTGAGAAAAAAACATTGTCTTCGTCAATGATTAAAAAAATACTGCTTGAAATTACAAAATCAAGCAAAAAACCATCAGAAATTTATCAGAATTTTTCATCAAAAACTTTTGATATTGAAAAAATAATTTCAGAAATTTTTTCTGAAAATAATAAAGCGATTCAGGATTACAAAAAAGGAAATAAAAATGTTTTAGGTTTTCTTGTTGGTCAAGTTATGAAAAAAACGCAAGGAAAAGTTGATCCAAATATCATTCGAATAAAAATTCAAGAAAGGATAAAAGATGTATAAACAAGTTACTGAAAAAATTAAAAACATTATGAAGAATTCCAAAATTTATATTGGGATGGTAATAATTACTGGTTTAATATTCGGTTTTTTGGGAGGGATGCTTGGTGTTTGGTGGATGATTCAATATGGAGGAATTGAAAATAATGTCATTGGTTCAGTAATTCAGAAAAAAGAAACTGTTAAACTTACAGAAGATTCAGCAATTATTGATACGGTTAAAAAAGTTCAATCAGCCGTAGTAAGCATTACTGTTAAATCAGAAGTTCAAAGTTTTTATGGCCCTTCGGAACAAGATTCTGAAGGCAGCGGGTTTATTATTGACAAAAATGGGTTAATTTTAACAAATAAACATGTTGCTTCAAGCAATACATCGTCTTATATTGTGACAACATATAAAGGTGAGACTTATGATGCAAAATTAAAGGCAACAGATCCACTTAATGACTTAGCAATTCTAAAAATTGAAGCAAAAGATTTACCTGTCTTAGAATTAGGCGATTCTGACGATATGCAAATTGGTCAGAGGGTGATTGCAATAGGAAATGCTTTGGGTGAATTTGACAATACGGTTACAACTGGAGTTTTGTCAGCTAAAGATAGGGATATTACTGCTTCTTCAGGAAATGGTAGTTCTTCCGAAGAACTTTCTGGATTGCTTCAAACAGATGCTGCGATTAACCAAGGAAATTCTGGCGGACCGCTTGTTAATATTTTAGGTCAAGTAATTGGTATAAATACTGCAGCTGCACAATCAGCAGAGAACTTGGGTTTTGCGATTCCTAGCAATATGGCAAAAAGCGCGATTGCTTCATACCAAAAATCTGGGAAAATATCTAGACCAATGATTGGAGTTCGTTATATTTCTAATTCAAAAGAAATCGCTGAGCAAAATAGCCTGCCGTCTTCAGAAGGAGTAATTGTTTATTCTGGAAATCAATATTTATCTGCAGTTATTTCTGGAAGCCCAGCTGATAAAATTGGTCTAAAACAATATGATATTATTATCCAAATTGATGATAAAAAAATTAATGCTGAGAATACTTTGCGTAAAATTTTATTAAATTATAAAGTTGGCGACAAAATAAAAATTAAATATTTAAGAGACGGAAAAGAAAAAACCGCTACTTTAAAATTAAGTGAAGCAAATTAAAATTTAATTTTATTATTTAAAATAATAATTCTACTTTTATTCATTAAATTTTTAAAAATTTTAATTTTATATTCAGATAAATATTTTTTAGCTAATTCAATTAATTCTTTTTTTTGCTTTGACTCGAATTCCAATAAAATATATTTTGGTTTATTTTTTATTTTACCAATTTGTTTTATAAGTTTTTGAATAATTTCCAAACCGTTTTTTCCCGCGTATAAAGCAATTTTTGGTTCAAACTTAATTAAATTATTTTTTTGTTTAAAATCCAGATATGGCAAATTTGCAATAATAATATCTGGGGTTTTAAAACTAAAATTTAATAAATCTGCATTAACAAACTTGATATTTTTAGTTTTATTTATTTTTGCATTTTTTTCAGCAATTTTTAAAGCTTTTTTCGAAATATCAGTGGCTATAATTTTTATCTTCGGAAAGAATTTTGCTAACGAAATCGAGATAGCGCCACTACCGGTTCCAATTTCTAAAATATTTTTATAATTTTCTTTTTTAATAATTTTGATTGTTTCCTCAATTAAGAGTTCAGTGTCAGGTCTTGGAATTAAAACATTTTTATCAATATAAAAATTTATACCAAAAAATTCTTTTTTTCTTACAAGATAAGCAATTGGTAAACCCTTGATTCTTTTTTTAATCAAATTAAAAAATTTTTTTTCAAGGCTCAATTCTATTTTTTTATTTGGGTTTAAATATAATTCCTCTCGGCTTTTTTGAGTTACAAACATAAAAATTAATTCAGCATCTAAAAAAGCGGAATCTATTTCCGCTTTTTTTAATAAATTTATGCCTTTTTTAATTAGCTTGTTGTTGGTCATATTTAATTAATAAATAAATAATTTCTTTTAATTCACCAGCTAAAATTTTTTGTATTCCATGCCAAGATTTTTTTATCCGATGATCTGTTATTCTGTCTTGAGGGAAATTATAAGTCCTAATTTTTTCGCTTCTGTCTCCAGAACCAATTTGTGATTGTCTTTGATTTTTTATTTCTTGTTGTTTTTTTTCTTGTTCTAATGCATATATGCGAGATCTTAAAATTTTTAAAGCTTTTTCTTTGTTTTTCAATTGTGATTTTTCGTCTTGGCAGGAAACAACAGTATTTGTTGGCAAATGAGTAATTCTTATTGCAGAATCAGTTGTATTTACACTTTGTCCACCTGGTCCAGATGATCTAAAAGTGTCAATTTTTATATCTTCTGATTTTATTTCAATATCAATATTTTCAATTTCTGGTAAAACCGCAACAGAAACTGCAGAGGTATGAAGCCGACCAGTTTTTTCAGTTTCCGGAACTCTTTGGACTCGGTGAACTCCACTTTCGTATTTTAAATTTTTCCAAACACTAGTTCCTGATACTGAAAAAATTATTTCCTTAAAACCACCTAATCCTGTTTTGTTTGAATTTAAAATTTCAACTTTCCAATTTTCTTTTTCTGAATATCGCGCATACATTCTATAAATTTCAGCGGCGAAAAGCTCTGCTTCATCACCGCCAGTTCCAGCTCGTATTTCCATTATTACATTTTTATTATTTAATGGATCGCTAGGATAAAAATATTCGTTTAAAAAACTTTCAATTTCTTTTTTTTCATTCAGCAAACTAGAATTCTCTTCTTCAGCGATTAAAGAAAATTCATTTTCTTCTTTGGCTAAAATTGTATTTTCTAAAATTATTCTTTCAATTATTTTAAGTCTTTCAATTTTTTCTAGGATTTTTTCAAATTCGTTTTTTTCTTTTGCTAATTTTCCTATTTCTTGACCATTAGAAAAATTATTTGAATTTATCAATTGCTTATCAATTTTTTCAATTTTTGTTTTGATCTCTTTGCTTTTTTCTTGAAAATTTGTCATTCGAAAATGATTTTTAATTATTTTAGAGATCTATTTAGATTTATTTTTTTTAGAACTATTTTTTAGTTGTTTTTGTTTTTCAAGTAAATTTTTAAATCTGTCAACACGACCAGCAGTGTCAACTAGTTTGGATTTTCCTGTATAATAAGGATGACAATTCGAACAAATTTCTGTATTTAAAAATTCTTTTGTTGATCCAACTTCAAAATTTGCTCCGCACGCGCAACTAAATTTTGCTTTTGAATAATATTTTGGATGAATTGATTTTTTCATAACATAATGATAATATCAAACATTATATCTTTTTGCAAGAGCGTCAGCCTTGCTAATTATATTTTTTTTTGCTATATTATGAAAGTAAATAATAAAAAAATATAGAAAGGCAAGTTAATGGCAATTTCTCTTAAAAAAATGATTGATGCTGGCGCGCATTATGGTCATCATAAATCAAAGAAAAATCCTCATTTTGAAAAATATGTTTTTGCGACTAAAAACAATGTTAGTATTATTAATCTTGAAATTACCCAGGATTTATTTGCAAAAGCAACAGAGTTTTTAAAAGAACAAATTAAACAAGGCAAAAAAATTTTATTTGTTGGCACTAAAAAACAAGCGCAAAACGTAATTGCGGATATTGCTGAATCTTTAAAAATGCCTTATTTGAATAATCGATGGCTGGGTGGTGCAATTACAAATTTTAAAACATTAAAAAACTCAATTGATAAATATAAAAAACTTAAAGAAGATCAAAAAGCTGGAAAATGGTCGGAAATAACAAAAAAAGAAAGATTAATTCTTGAGAGAAAATTAAAGAAAATGGAAGTGGATTTTCAGGGTCTTTCTGACCTAGATTCTTTACCAGAAATATTATTTGTTGTTGATCCAGCAAATGAAAAAATTGCAGTTTCAGAAGCGAAGAAAAAAAAGATTGTTATTGTTGCGCTTGTAGATACTAATTATAATCCTGATGAAATTGATTATCCGATTCCAATGAATGATGATTCTATAAAAGCTGTTAGACTTTTTATGGAAGAAATTGGGTCTGAATTAAAAAACATAAAAACAAAAAACATCTAAAATGGAAATTCAAATTAAAGACATTAAAAAATTAAGAGAACAAACAGAATGCTCAATTTCAGATTGCAAAAACGCGCTTATTGATTCTAAGGGAGATTTTGATAAGGCGATAAAATTTTTAGTTAAAAAAGGCGCTGAAATGTTGGAGAAAAAGAAAGATCGAGCCACAAATTCTGGAGTTGTTGAAGCGTATTCACATAATGGTCGCATTGGCGTCATTGTTGAAATTTTGTGCGAAACAGATTTTGTTGCTAGAAACGAAATTTTTAAAAATTTCGTTCATGATATTGCAATGCAAATTGCTGCTATGAATCCAAAAAATGTTGAAGAATTAATGAAGCAAGTTTATATAAAAGATGAAACAAAAACTATTAAAGAACTTTTTGATTATACAATTACCAAAATCGGTGAAAATATTCAAATTAACAGATTTGAAAGATTTGAATTAGGAAATTAATTTTTTCAAGGAGGCAAATGCAAGATAAAATTATTAAACAAGCAAGTGAAGATTTTGACAAAATTTTTAATAATTTTCAAATTGAGATCTCAAAAATTAATATTGGTAGAGCTAATTCTTCAATGGTTGAAAATATTTTAATTGAATCATACGGCTCTAAAATGCCAATTATAAAAATTGCTCAAATAAGTACACCAGATCCAAAATCAATTGCAATTCAACCTTGGGATAGTAACTTGTTAAAAGATATTGAGAAAGCAATTGAAGAATCAAACTTAAATCTTGTTCCTTCTAGCGATGGAAAAAAAATTATAATATCGTTGCCTGATATGACCCAAGAAAGACGGGTTGAACTTAGCAAAGTGATTAAAACTCGTTCAGAAGAAACTAAGATTGCCTTAAGAAATTCAAGACAAAAAATATGGGAGAGTATTCAAGAGCAAGAAAAAAAAGGAGAAATTACTGAAGATGATAAATTTAGATATGAGAACGAATTAAATAAATTGATCGAAGAAAATAATAAAAAAATAAACGAATTAACAGAACAAAAAATTAAAGAAATCAGCAATATCTAATGATTATTACTATTATTGTTTTTATTTTTATTTTAGGAATATTAGTTTTTGTCCATGAATTAGGACATTATTTAGTTGCAAAAAAAGTTGGAATAAAAGTTGAAGAATTTGCTTTTGGTTTTCCGCCAAAAATTTATAAAAAGAAAGTTGGTGAAACAGAATATGCTATAAATGCAATTCCGATTGGTGGCTATGTTAAATTATACGGCGAAGAAGGCGCTAACGAAAAAGATGAAAGATCTTTTGCTCACAAAACAATTTTTCAAAGATTTTTAGTAATTTTTGCTGGCGTATTATTTAATTTTATAACTGCTTGGATTCTTTTTGTAATTGGATATAATTTTGGGTTACCAGTGACAACCATAAATCCAGAAAATGTCCAAAATGCAAAAGTTGAAAATCAAATAATTATAAGTAATGTTCTCGAAAAATCAACAGCAGAAAAAGCTGGTATTGAATCCGGAGATACAATTATTGCAATCGACAATCAAGAAATAGAAGATAGCAACCAGTTGTCAAAAATCACAAAAGAAAAAAAAGGCGAAGAAGTTACAATAAAGATTAAAAGATTTGGTCAAGATAAAATTTTAACAACAACTTTAGCAAAAAATGATTTGCCTCTTGGTATTGAATTTATTGAAACCCAAACAATTAAAGTTGGTTTTTTCCAATCTTTTTGGCTTGCTCTGAAAGAGATTTTTAATATTTCTGTGGCAATTATTGTTGCTGTTTACGAAATTATCAAAGCCTTGTTCACCCCATCTAGTGTTCCTGAAGGAGTTGCTGGGCCAATTGGAATTTTATTTCTTTTCAAAAATGTTTTGCGTTTGGGAATGCCATACATCATTCAGTTTACAGCATTTATCAGTATTAACTTCGCGATTTTGAATTTTTTGCCATTTCCAGCCCTTGACGGAGGAAGATTCATCTTTCTTTTAATAGAATTTTTTCGCAAAGGAAAAAAAGTTGATCCAAAAACAGAGGCAATAGTTCATTCGATTGGTTTTATGATTTTAATTTTGCTTATGATTCTAATTACTTATCGAGATGTAGTTCAAAATTTGATAAAATAATAAGATGAAATATTCAACAAGTTTTATTAAAACTCAAAAAAGTGGTATTCGAGGCGCAGACACAATCGGTACTGAAAATTTAATACGGTCAGGTTTTATTTATAAATTATCTTCTGGTTTGTATTCTTTTTTACCACTTGGTTACAAAGTTTTAAAAAAGATTGAAAAGATTATTAATCAAGAATTAGCAAAAAAAGGTGTTCAAAATGTATTAACACCTGTTATCCAACCAGCAATTTTTTGGAAAGAATCAGGCAGATATAAAGAACTTGAAGAAGAACTTTGGAAAACGAAAAATCGTTTTGATGAAGAATATATTTTAGCAATGACAGCTGAAGAACTTTTTTCTGATATGGTTAGGAAAAATATAAATTCTTACCGTGATTTGCCAATAATTTTAAATCAATTCCAAACTAAAATTCGTGATGAAATTAGACCAAAAGGTGGACTAATGCGTGTTCGTGAATTTATTATGCAAGATGCATATTCATTTGATATAGATGAAAAGTCGATGTCTGAAAGTCACAATAAAATTTTTGACGCATATAAAAAAATTTTTGCAAGAATTGGTATTAATGCAATGCCTGTGAAAGCTGATGTTGGAGCAATGGGCGGAAAAGAATCTTGGGAATTTGTGGCAATTAATAATTCAGGTGAAGATAAGATCGCAATTTGTGATAAATGCGATTATAAAGCAAATTTAGAAATTGCTGAATGTTTGGTTAAACCAGATACTGAAGGATCAATTAATAAAAAAGAAAAAGAAATTGTTAAAACTCCTTCTATGATTACAGTTTCTGAGGTTTCTGAATATTTAAACTTGCCAGAAAAAAAAGTTTTAAAAAGTGTTGTTTATAAACTCAAAAAATCAAATAAAATAATTATGGTTATTATCCGCGGAGATTTGCAAATTAATGAATCAAAATTATTAAGATTTTTGGAAGGGAAAGAATTCGAAGTTGCCTCAGAAAAAGATTTAGATAATTTAGGCTTAACTACTGGGTTTATTTCTCCACTTGAAAAAAATAATAAAATTCAAGTTATTGCTGATAATTCAGTAAAAACAATGTATAATTTTGTCGCAGGAGCAAATGAACCTGATTCGCATTTTTTGAATGTAAATGTTAGCGATTTATTTATTAATAAATGGCAAGATTTAGCCCAAGTTTCAGAAAATTCTAAATGTCCTGAATGTGGTGGGAATATTAAAATTAAAAAAGTAATTGAGCTAGGTCATACTTTTAAACTTGGAACAAGGTATTCAGAATCAATGAAAATTATTTTCAAAGATCAAAAAGGCGATGAGCAATTAGCCCAAATGGGTTGTTATGGAATTGGATTGGGAAGATTAATGCAGGTATGTGCAGAATTATTTTCAGATGAAAATGGAATCGCGTGGCCAAAAGCCATTGCTCCTTATAAATTTTATTTAATTGACTTGGAAAATAAAAAAGCAGCTGATGAAGTTTATAAAAATTTGATTAAAAATAAACAAAGTGTATTGTATGATGATCGGGAAACTTCGCCAGGAACAAAATTTATGGATGCGGATTTGATTGGTTGTCCATATCGCATTACTATTTCAAAAAGAACTTTATCCAAAGATTCTCTTGAGATAAAAGAACGAAAAACTGGAAAAACTGAATTGGTTAAAATTGATGATTTTTATAATAAAATGCAGTTATATTAACAATTTTTTTAAAATGCAGTGAATTAAATAAAAAAGGAAATTTAATGGAAAACGATCAAAAGAGCTCAAATCAACAATCTGATGATTTTCTGCAAAATCAACAATCATCTCAAGAAAAGCCAATTTTAATAAAAATAATTGGGATTTTAATGATATTGTGGGGTGCCACCGGAGCTATTATATCTGCTGGAGCAGTCTTTGTAGCTTTAACGGTTAATTTGAGTCCGCTTTTGCAGTGGGGTGGTTTTTGCGCAGTAATTTCTTGTATTCTTTTGATTATTTCTGGTAGTTTACTAATTGGATATAAAAAATTGGTTTTTTATACCTTTGCTATCCAGATTGTTTTTGAATTAATTCAGGTAATTCTTTTAATTATTTTAGAACAAAAAGACACAAGCTATTTTTCCATTATTTTAGAACCCTTAATTTATATTGCAGTTTTTGTAATCGTTTTGAGCCAGCGTAAATATTTAAGATAATTTTTAAAAATGAGACAAAAAACTATTATTGGAAATTGGAAAACTTATTTAAA
>CAYUUY010000016.1:0-3233 GCA_964448035.1 uncultured Candidatus Saccharibacteria bacterium | reverse complement strand
AATTTTTAAAAATGAGACAAAAAACTATTATTGGAAATTGGAAAACTTATTTAAATTATTCTCAAGCAGAAGAATATTTTCAAAAAATAAAAAATAGTCATATTTCTATTTCTACAAAAGAGATTATTTTATTACCCCCATTTTGCTATTTAGATTTAGCAAAAAGATTGCTTGGTAACACAGTTATAAAAATTGGATCTCAAAATATTTATTGGGAAAATGGCGGAGAATATACAGGTGAAATTATCCCAAAAATGGTAAAAGAGTTTGGTGACTATGCCTTGGTTGGTCATTCAAAAAGAAGAGAAATTTTTAATGAGACTGATAAAATCGTTAATCAAAAAATTGAAATCGCTCTTTTGTCAAAACTTAATGTTATAATGTGTTTTGGAGAAATGGGAAAGAATAGCCAAAAAGATGTTTTTGAAACAATTTTAAACCAAGTTGAAAATTGTTTAGAAAATATTGGTATTGAAGATGCTAAAAAAATAGTTTTTGTTTATGAACCTGCATGGGCAATTACAAATAATAATCATTCTTCTCCAGCCTCAGGAAAATTAGCAAATGAAATTTGTGCTAGAATAAGAATTTTACTTAGTAATTTATATTCAAAAGATTATGCTCAAAACGCTAGAATATTATATGGAGGATCAATCAATTCACAGAATTATCAAGAATATAATTTATCAGATATTGATGGATTATTAATTGGAAAAGCAAGCACAGATTCAAACCAATTTATTGAAATTATTAAAAATTATAAATAATTATGAAAAAAAATAATTTTTGGCCAGTATTTGCAATTGTTATTTTAATGGGTTTTGCGATATTTATTTGGCAAAGCGCGAAAAATCAAGAAACAAAAGCTGATACAGGTTTTAATAATCAGCTACAAGCTGCTGACGAAGAAAAATATTTTTCAGATAGCGCAAAAGTAATGTTTTTTTATTCTGAAGGTTGTGGATGGTGCGAAGAAGAAAAAAAAGTATTACTAGAAATTTCAAACCAAGGTTATAAAGTAAAACCAATTTCTGCATCTGAACATAAAGATCTTTTTGATAAATATGAAGTAACAGGAACTCCAACTTTAGTTGCGCCAGATGGAGAAAAAAAAGTTGGTTATTTAGATAAAGAAGAACTTAAGTCTTTTTTGGATAAATATAAATAAATGTTCTAAAATTTGAATTTTTTATTTTTTGATTTTGTAGTAAAATAAAAATATGAAAACCATTGAATCAGCGCCAATCGAAAACAAAGATATTATTGTGAAATGTGATTTTAATGTTGACATCAAAAATAGCAAAATATCAAATATTTATCGGATTGAAAAAACCCTTAGAACTATAAAATACTTAAAAGATAAAGTTGATAGGCTTATTTTAATATCTCATTTAGGAAGACCAAGTGGAAAAAAGGATTCTAATTTAAGTTTATTACCGGTTGCTGAAAAACTGAGCGAAATGATTAGCAATAATCAAAAAATAGAAAAAACTGAAATAGAAAATTTTGAAGCTTTCTTAATTTACCCAAAGATATATTTGCTTGAAAACATTCGTTTTTATCCAGAAGAACAACAAAATGATTTAGAATTTTCAAAAAAGCTATCTAGCTTAGGTGATATTTTTATTTTTGAATCTTTTGGGACAATTGACAATTTAGAATCTTCTGGAATTGGTTTGGCAAATATTTTGCCGACTTATGCTGGTTTTCAAGTTGTTGATGAAATAAAAAATTTAGAATCAATCAAAGAAAATCCAGAAAATCCTTTTACAGTAGTTTTGGGAGGCGCAAAAATCGCAGACAAATTACCATTACTTGAAAACTTAATTCATAAAGCGGATAATTTTTTAATTGGTGGGGCAATCGCAAATACTTTTTTAGCAGCAAAAGAAAAGGAAATCGGAAATTCTTTAATTGATAAAAATTTAATTGAAAAAGCATCAATTATTACAAATTCAATTTTATCAAGTTATAAAAAAGATATTTTTTTGCCGATTGATTTTGTTGTTTCAAAGTCAATTGAAAAGATTCAAGATGTGGCAATTAGAAATCGCCAAACAATTTTAAATGATGATATTATTGTTGATATTGGTCCTCAAACAATTGCTTTAATGATTCCAAAAATTTTAAATTCAAAAACAATTTTTTGGAATGGTGATATGGGAATTGCTGAAATAGAGGATTTTAGTCAAGGAACAAAATCAATTGCGGAAGCAGTTGCAGAAGCAGATGGAAAAACAATTATTGCTGGTGGTGATACTGTTAATTTTTTAGAAAAGAATAAAATGCTTGATAAATTTGATTTTATATCTACTGGTGGTGGGTCAGCATTAGCATATATTTCAGGGGTTGATATTCCGATTCTGGAAAAACTTAAATAATATGTTCTCAGAGCCTTGTTTTTAACAAAATATTATGTTATTATCAAGAGACAAGATAACAGGAGTTTTAATATGCAAATTGAAAAACATGATTTAGAAAAATCACAAATCGAACTAATTATTAAAATTGAGCCAACTGAATTTGAGCCTTTTGAAAAACAAGCTTATGAATTTTTAGCATCGCAAGTAAAAGTAAGAGGTTTTCGAAAAGGAAAAATTCCTGAAAAAATTTTAAAAAGCCATATTTCCGATACCCAAATTTTTTCAGAAGCGCTTGAAAAAGCCTTGCCAATATTTTTTTATAAAGCAATTAAACAAGAAAAAATTATTAGTATTTCGCGTCCTGAAATAAAAATTGATAAATATGAAAAAGGAAAACCAATTGTTGTCCGAGCAAAAGTTGATGTTTTGCCAGAATTTAAAATACCTGATTATAAACAAATCGAAATTAAGCAAGGAATTGCAAAGGTTTCTGATAAAGAAGTAACTTTTACGCTTGGTGAATTACAAAAAAACTTTGCCGAATACAGACAAAAATTAGAAAAATCAGCAAAAGGAGATCGAGCTGAAATTGATTTCGAAGGATATTTAGACAATGTCCAAATAGACACACTTTCAAGTAAAAATCATCCACTTGTTATTGGGCAAAATATGTTTATTCCGGGATTTGAAGATAATCTTATTGGATTAAACCAAGGTGATGTAAAAGAATTTGAAATTAAAATGCCTGATAAATTACGTGATCCAATCGCAGCAGGGAAAAATGTGAAATTTAAAGTTAAAATGAATCAACTTCAACGAGTGATATTGCCGAAACTTGATGACGAGTTTGCCAAAAAACATTCTCGATTT
>CAYUUY010000015.1:0-15832 GCA_964448035.1 uncultured Candidatus Saccharibacteria bacterium | reverse complement strand
TACACTAAAATCTGTTGTTGATCCAAAACTCATATTAATAATTTTAGCGCCATTGTCTGCAGCATAACGAATTGCTGCAGCCGCATCAGCTTCTGAAGCATATTCTTCTCCGTTTTGCCAAATTTTAAGAATCATAATTTTTGCTTGCCAATCAATACCAGCCACACCTTGCGAATTATTAGATTCTGCAGCAGCAGCTCCGGCAACAGCAGTGCCATGGCCATCAACATCTGTTGGATTATTATCATCATTACCAAAATCCCAGCCTTGATTATCGTCTATATAACCATTTTCATCATCATCAACTCCTGGTGTTCCTGTTGCTTCAGCAGTGTTGTCCCAAATTTTATCATCCAAATCTGGGTGATTAAGCTGAGTTCCAGTATCAATTATTGCAATTATATTTGAGACATTTCCAGTTGTAATATCCCAACCTTGCTGAGCCCACATTTTGGTTAGTGCCCATTGGCTAGAAGCGTATGTGTCATTTGGGGTTAGAGTTTTATGAAGCATTTTTCCTGATTCAACAGATTGAACGTTTTTGTCAAAAACAAGTTCAGTTTCAATAATTTTTTTACGAAGCCAATTTTCCTCTTGAAATGTGGCAACTTTTTCTAATTTAGTATTTTTTGCTTGAGAATGTTCTTCAATAAATTCTTCTTTTGCTGCTTGACTCTTAAATTCAACAATTGTAATTTCGTCGTTAGATTGAGATTTTGCGCTTAAAAAAAGCACTGGGACAAACAATATCCCCAGCGCAAAAAAAAAGGCAATTCTTCTGTGGTTTAATTTCATTATTTCTTTGGTAAATAGTTAAATTGAGATTGACTTAAAACTGATACTCCATAAATTTTTGGAGATGTCCACTTACATTTTCCCCAATCCATCATACAAGTATAATAATATTTATGACCTTTAACATAACGCTCTAACCCGCCGCCATAGCGAATAAAATAAAGTTGCTCATCTGAGATTGTTGAAACATCGCTATTTCTAAATCCCCAATGTTGCCAGAATAAACTATTAGCAGGTACTTTGTAACGTTTGCCAAAATTATCGATATAATAAACCTGACGAACTGTAACCCCTCGAACAAGCCCAGTTAAGTTTCGAGTTCTTGGCATTCTTTCAAGTGCCTCGCTCGATATTGTAATAACTTCACTGTCTTTTACGCCCCAACGATCTTTAAAAGCTCGGGTTGGCCAAATTCGGTAACGCATACCGCGGTCAACATAATAGTAATAGCTGCTATTATTGCTTTTAACAATTCCTGAGAGAGCGTAAGGAGCAGAAGGAATCGCGCTAATCATGGCGTCTGGCAAGCGCGGACAATATCGATACCACAAATCCCAACGCTTCATAAAGGTTTTGGTCATTGTCACTCGATATTTTAAGCCGCCAGAAACATAATATCTGTAATTGCCAGAGCGAATGTAGTGAGATAAAGTTGTGCCGTAATCAGTAGCGTTTCTTTGTTCAAGCGTCCAAGTTTCAGCATCAGTTGTTGAATATCCATAGCTCCGCACCAATCGCGAGGAAGTACCCATATAATATCTTGTATTGTTAAAAACTAAATAATAATTACCTCCATAGGTTTTAAGTTCTGTGTTTGGAACCGGACCAAAGCTACCAACAACATAAGTACCACCATTAAACCAATTCTGCATAAAATACCAAAAATTATAATTACCATTGTAAATATGTGGGGTATAAATATACATTACCCGAGTTGCTCGCGAAGCTGGATAAATAGTTGTGCCATCAATTGACATTGCTGCTTGCCAATTTGTTCCAAGTAAGTTCGCGTGTCTGGTCCTTAAATTATTCGTTGCATATGCAATTTGCTGACCAACTCCGCCATAATAAATAGCTCTTTGTTTAGCATCAGTATAATTATAATTATAAGATGCCATTACTTCATTAAAACCATAAAAAACCGGCCAAGCTTTGCAAGTATCTGAAACGCTGCTTCGAGTAACCGTGCTAGATTCGCGTTCCATCAAAGCAAGCATTGCTTGAGGATTAAAGCTGTGTTGTCTAGCTTCGGCCGCAATTCTGGCAGCAACTGTTATCCCTGATAGATTTTCTCCAGTTCCGTCATTATACTGTTTCACCCAAACAGCACTCCAAGCAGCGCTACCAGAAGAATGACGATAGGGAAAAGGAACATATGCCCAATAAGGAATCACGTAATTATAATAAACACTTCCTTTGCTTTTTAAAAAGTCATTAATTTGGGTTGCGTTCATTGTGCTATAATTCACAAACGCAGCGTCTGAAACTAAATTATTTGGGTTAAAGGTTGCAGCTTCTGCTTTTCTGGGTTGATTAAAAAGTCCAACTAAAGAAAAAGTTGTTGCTAAAGCCAAACTTAAACAAGTTGTATAAATTTTTTTAAAAATCATGAGTCATGTGGGGTTATTTCTAATATATCAAGCGCGTTTTGCAAACTCGAATTATTAGGGTTTGCTTTTAAACCTTGATTTAATATTTCTTTTGCTTTGCTAATATTATTTTCTTCCTGATATAAATACGAAAGATTAAGATATGCAGTAATTGATTTGGGATCAGCTGTAATCGCTTTTTGATATTGCGTTTTAGCCAAATCATTTTTTTTCATTTCGCGATAACAATTTCCAAGACCAATCAAAGCTACTGTGCTCTTAGAATCAATTTTTATTGCTTGTTTATATTTTTCCGCAGCTTCTATATATTTTTTTTCTTTGTAAAGGCTTTGGGCTTCAGATATTAAAGAATTAAAAGTTTCATTTTTTGAGGGCTCGAAAATTTCAGGTTCATCTGTTTTTTGGCTAGCTTCTTTTTCGCTATTTTCAGAATCTTCTTCAGCACTTGACGAATCTGATGGCGAGCCTTTATTATCGTGAAAAGCAAAACCAATCGCAATCACTGCTGCAATTACTACAACAATTATCCAAAATGTTTTTCCGCCCTGCTTCACAATCCTCCTTGTTCCTCCTTTAAGAGAACAATTTTTTCTACATAATTTATCATATCAAAAAATCAATCAAATTTCAAGGCTATTTTATCTATTTTTAAAAACAATAACGCTTAAAGAAATTCATGATTTTGTTATATTTTTGTTCGTTAATTCGAAAAATAAAGAACAAAAACGAGCTAATTTAGCTCGTTTAAGTTTTGGTTAAATTTAACCATTATTTGTAAACCCGAAGCGCTTTTAAAATTACAAGCAGAACAATTGCGCCTGCCATTCCCCACAAAAGCCCTCCAAGAGAAAAATCGCCAGCCTGAACAGCCCCACCAAGACCTAACACGTCAGCAAAAAGCCATTTAGCAAGAAGTGATCCAATAATACCAACTAAAATGTTTGCTAAAATACCTTGTTGCTCGCTGGTTTTCATAATTAAGCTGGCGAGCCAACCAATAATGCCGCCAACAATAATAATTATTAACCAATTCATCTGCCTCCTTTATTTATATAATAACATAAATTTATTTAATTCTTTATTCTTGTCTAAAATATCCTTCTTTTTCTCCAGCACTCAAAAAATTAGCGATTGTCTCTTCTGCCCAAGTTAAATAGGAATTAATCTCGGTTATTAATATTTTTCTTTTTCCAATCTTGATAAAACTTGTATCAAATTCAATATCTATTTGAAGTCTTGGGTCTAACCCCAACCTTTGTGATCTTGCGTTTTTAATAGTCTTTTTTTCTTTATTAAATTCTTCTCTAACAGCATGTCTTATATAATTTCTGATATCGTTCCACAGCGAGCGTAATCTGTGATCTTTGTTGCATTTTTTCATATAAATACTGACTGTATTTAAATCTTCAAACAAATTTGAAGCTTCGTGCAGACAGCTCATAGAGGCTATTGCTGGCTGAGAATCGAGATAACAAGCAGTCTCCTTGTATCTTTTGACTTGTTTTTTTGCTCCTAAAAGATAAGGCAACGCAATGCTAGATAACAAATTTAAAAGAGCTAATTTTTTAACAGGTTTTTGCGAACGCGCTCTGTTTAAATTTTTAACATCAAAATTTTTGTGAGATATTTTTATTCCGTAGCGACTTTTTTTGGACATTTTATATATTTATCTGGCGGAAGGGGTGGGATTTCGAGCCTTTGGCGAAACCCCGCACACCTATTGTGCGGCGGCGAGCCCGCAAGGTCATTATAAATCCCTGTCCGTAATTCAAACCAGAACGGAGGCGGGAGGATTCGAACCTCCGAGGCCATTTCTAACCTACTTGTTTTCAAGACAAGCACGATCAACCACTCTGTCACGCCTCCGCTCTAACTTGAATCACTTTTTAGTAATTTTTTAATGCTTCTCCGCCCTTATATCTTTTTATTTGTTTTTCTCTTTTATATGCTTCTTGCCTAGACAAATATTCTTCTGTTTTGATAACTTTCCACGGAATTCCTGATTTGGTTGATCGGGTTTTTCCTGTATTGTGCTGCCTTAGTCTTAATTTTATATCTTTTGTAATCCCAATATAATATCTGTGTGTTTTTTGACTCTGAATAATATAAACTTGATATTTCATTATAAATAAAGGTTTTTCCCGCCTCGGGCGGGACCCCGCTAAAAGCGGTGGCAAGACCGTCCTATTCAACCGCTTTAGCACCCTTCCAATGTATCAATTTAAACTGGCGGAGAGTGTGGGATTTGAACCCACGTGGCGGGAATTACCCCACCAACGGTTTAGCAAACCGTCGCTTTAAACCACTCAGCCAACTCTCCTAAAACAAATTTATTATATCACATATAACCTAAAATGACGAGACTACTAAATTATACCCAAATATCAGCACTTTTTTAAAATTATAAGAATTTATATTTGAAAACCTGTGGATAACTTTATAGAATACTAAATATGACAACAAATATAGATTTAGAAACAATTTGGCAAAATGTTTTAGGTGAACTTGAAGTTTCTTTATCAAAAGCTAATTTCACAACTTGGTTAAACAACACTTTTATTCATCACATTCAAAAAGACAAAGTAATTATAGGCGTACCAACTGGCTTTGCCAAAGAGTGGCTAAATAAAAAATGTTCAGACGAAATTTTAAAAAGCATTCAAAAGCAAATAACAAAAATTAATAAAATTGATTTTAAGGTTACTACTTCTCAACCAACAGAACAAAGCAAGCTTTTTGCTCAGCCAAACGACACAGTCACACTTGACCAAAAAAAATCAAAAAAAATATCTAAAGATAAAGCTAAAAAATTTAAAAGCAAATATAGTTTTGAAAATTTTGTTGTGGGAAGCAGTAACAAGCTTGCTCACGCAGCCAGCTTAGCCGTAGCTGAAAAACCTGGAAAAAGATATAATCCACTATTTATTTGGGGCGGGGTTGGATTAGGTAAAACTCATTTAATGCATGCTGTTGGCAACGCAATGATTAAAAAAAATCAAAATAAAAAAATTTTATATGTTTCTAGTGAAACTTTTATGAATGACTATATTAATGCGGTTCAAAAAGGGGAAGGCAGAGCTAAAGATTTTAAAAATTATTATCGGAATATTGACGCTTTATTAATTGATGATATTCAGTTTATTGCTGGTAAAATAGGGACTCAAGAAGAGTTTTTTCACACTTTTAATTGGCTTCATCAAAAAAATAAACAAATTGTTATATCAAGCGATCGACCTCCTAAAGCAATTGATATGGAAGACAGGTTGCGATCAAGGTGCGAATGGGGAATGATTGTTGATATTAGCCAGCCGGATTTTGAAACCAGAAAAGCAATTTTGAAATCAAAAGCTGAACAAATTAACTTTAATTGTCCTGACGATGTTTTAAGTTATATCGCAGAAAATGTTCAAGAAAATATTAGAGAACTTGAAGGCGCTTTAAATAGATTAATGGCTTATTTAGAACTAAATAACGAAAAACCCTCAAAAGAAACCGCAATTATGGCTTTATCTGGAATGGTTTCGCCAAAAAATCAAAGCCTTTCTTGGAAAAAAATTTCTGATTCTGTTTGTAAATTTTATAATATTAGTCATGAAGATATTTTAAGCGCTAAAAGATCAAAAGAAATTGTTGTTCCTAGACAAATTTTAATGTATTTAATCAGACAAGAAATGTCTTTTTCTTATCCGCAAATTGCAAATTTAATTGGTAAAAAAGATCACACTACAATTATGCACGGTGTTGAAAAAATTGAAAAAGAAATTAGAAACAATCCTGATTTACAAAAACAAATTTTAAACATTAAAAAATCGTTTTATGATTAGTTATCCACAGAACCTGTGGATAAAAAGTTTCCAGCTTTAGTTAAGATAAAAAACAGCATTTTTTATCCACAATAAGGTTATAAATTACAAGTTTTGTAAAATGATACACAATAATTTCCCACAAGTAATTCACAAAAATAGCTTTGTTTTCCACAGGTTTTCCAATATAAAATATTAATAATTAAATTCAAATCAATGTTTTTCCACAAAATTCACACCCCTTATTAATATTATTAAATTAATATATTATACTTAAGAATATATAAATATATTGTGGAAAACTTTATTAAAAAGGGATTAAGGAGAAAATGAAAATTTCTTGTACGCAAGAAAATTTAAATAAAGCATTAAATCAAGTTACAAGAATTGTAAATCCTAGAGCTAGCTTACCTGTTCTTTCAAATATTTTAATTAAAACAGAAAACAGTAGAATCAAAATTTCTGCAACAGATTTGGAAATTGGAATTAATATTTGGATTGGCAGTAAAATTGAAAAACAGGGTTCTATTACAATTCCTGCTAAAGTTATTTCAGAATTTGTGGCAAACTGTAATGATAAAACAATTACTTTAGAAACAGATAAAAATAATTTAAAAATTTCAAGTGAAAAATATAAAGCCAGTATTTCTGGAATTGATTCTGAAGAATTTCCGCTTATCCCGCAAATAAAATCAAAACCAATCGCAATCCTAGAAGTTGAAAGTTTAAAAAGAGCGATATCTCAAGTTTTACCAGCCTGTAGTTTAGATGATTCACGACCAATCCTTTCTGGTGTTCTTTGGAAATTTACAGATATTATTAAACTAGTTGCAACAGATAGTTATAGATTAACTGAAAAAAAGATTCAAGCTGATAAGATTGAAAAAAGTGATCAAATAGTTGTTCCCCAAAAAACAATGCAGGAAATTGAAAGAATAATTTCTGGCTTAGGTTCAGAAAAAATTGAAATTTCAATAGCTGAAAACCAAGCAAGATTTACGATTGGGAAAAATATTGAAATTGTTTCAAGGTTAATTGAAGGTAAATATCCAGATTATGAACAAATAATTCCTAAAAAATTTACAATTGAATGCTTGGTTGAAAAAAATGAACTTTTAAATGGTTTAAAAATCGCAAGTTTCTTTGCTAAAGAATCGGCTAATAATATTAAGGTTGATTTTAATGATAAATCAATTAATGTTTCTGCTGAAGCTTCGCAAATGGGAAAAATTGATTCAAGTATTGTTTCGAAAAACACAGGTCAAAAAACAATTGCGGCTTTTAATGCTCAATTTTTTCTTGATGGATTATCAGCTATTAATTCTGATACTGTTGAAATTCGCGTTTCTGGTGAACTTACACCAACAATTATTTCTGATCCAAAATTCAAAGATTATTTTTATATAATTATGCCACTTCGGACAGATTAGTCTTTTATTTTTATCTTAATTATGATATAAATAAAAAAGACTATTTTATAAATATTTTTTAATTTTTATGTCTTCAATTTGGTTTACAATAATTGTTCAACCTCTTTATAATTTATTAATTATTTTTTACAATTACCTTGGTTCTGACATGGGTATTGCAATTATTGCTTTTACAGTTTTAATTAGATTAATTTTTTGGCCTTCACAAGCAAAAGCTTTAAAAAGTCAAAAAGAGCTTTCAGAACTTCAACCAGAAATTGATGCAATTAGAAAAAAATATAAAGATAATCCGCAAAAGCAATCTCAAGAAATGCTTTCTTTGTATCGAACTAAAAAAATTTCTCCTTTCTCAAGCTGTTTACCTTTGTTAATCCAATTTCCAATTTTAATTGCAATTTATTCAATTTTTCAAAAAAATTTGAACAAAGAAAGTCTTAGTTGGCTATATGGATTTATTTCCAGACCTGATAATATTAATGTTAATTTTTTTGGTCTTGTTGATTTATCTCAACCTGAAAAAATCTTTTTTCCAATTATCGCAGGAATAACTCAGTTTATTTTAGCTTGGCTAACACAAAAAAATATTAAAACACAAAAGAAAGATAATTCTAATAAAAAAGATCAGATGTTTGATATTCAATCAATGCTTTCAAAACAGATGATTTATTTTTTTCCAATTATGATCGTGATTATTTCAATGAGTTTGCCATCCGCGCTTGTTCTTTATTGGGTAATCACTAATATTTTTATGATTGTTCAGCAATATATAGTTAATAAAGGTATTGCTTTCCGCGTTCCTAAAGTAGCTTTAAAAGTTAAGAAAAAATGAGTTTATCAAAAAAAATCGCTCACAATACAGCAATTCATGTTGTTGGTAAATTAACATATACTCTTTTTTCTATTATTATTATAATGCTTATAACCAGGTATTTTGGAGTTGCTGGTTATGGAGAATATAACATAGTAATTGTTTTTGTTGGTTTTTTTGTTTCTTTAGGAGATCTTGGTTTGTATATGTTAATGGTAAGGGAAATTTCTACAAAAGGATTTAAAAAAGAAATTATTAGTAATATTTTTGGTCTGCGGATCGCAACAGGATTAATTATTTTTATTCTTGCGAGTATTTTATGTTTGGTTTTTCCTTATCCAGGAATAGTTAAAATTTCAATTATATTTTTTGCAATAAGCGCTATTTTTTCTTTATTAAATCAATTACTGGTTGGTATTTTTCAAATCAAACTTAATATTTTTAAAACTGTAATTGCTGATATTATATCTCGCGGTTTAGTCTTAGTAGTTTTAGCTTATTCTTTTAAATTTTTAAATTTAAACTTGATTTGGGTTGTTATTATCTCGCTTTTAGGAGTTGTTATTGGGTTTTTAATTAATTTTTTGTTTGCTAATCATTATGTGAAAATTAATCCAAAATTTAATATTCAGATCTGGAAAAAATATCTTTCTCAGAGTTTACCTATTGGGATTGTGCTTGTTCTTGGTTTAGTTTTTTTTAAAATTGATACTTTAATGCTTTCTGTTTTACCTTTGGAAAATGTAAAACTTGCTTTTGCTCAAGGATTATCAAATACTGAAGCAGTAGGTTTTTATGGGGTACCGTATAGGATATTAGAAGTATTTGTCAGTTTGCCTGCTTTGTTTTTGGGTTTAGTTTATCCTGTTTTAGTCAAAATTTTAAATAAAAAAAATAAAACCAATGCCAGAAAAATATTGCAAAAAGTTTTTAATTTTCTCTTGTTTGTTGGGTTTTCTATCGCAATTACTGCTTTTATTTTAGCCCCTCAAATTATTGAAGTGGTTGCTGGTTATGATTTTGATTTGTCAGCGCTCCCACTGAGAATTTTGATTATTTCACTTGTTTTCGTTTATTTAGCTAACATTACAGGTTATATTTTTGTTGCTATTAACAAACAAAAAGCGCTGATTAAGCCATATCTTTTTTATTGTTTATTTAATATTGTTTTGAATCTGTTTATGATTCCTTATTTTTCATTTATTGGCGCTGCTATTGCTACGGTTTTAAGCCAGGCGCTAATGCTTTTTTATAATTTCTATTTAGTTAATAAATTTATTAAATTTAAACCAAACTTAGAGAAAATATATTCAGTAATCGGATCTAGTATTTTTATAATAATTATTTTTATGATTTTACTAAATTCTGAATTTTTCATTGATTTATTTTTTTCCAGCTCTTTTGCTTTTAAAATAATTGAAACCAGTATTTTATTTATTTTTTCTATTGGATTATTTTGGTTATTTTTGTATATATTTAATGGATTTGATAAAAAGACTTTAAAAAATATATTATTGATTAATAAAGCAAAAAAATGAGAATATTTGTTATTGGCGGCGCAGGTTTTATTGGTTCACATATAGTTGACGCATGTATAGAAAAAGGTCATCAGGTTTTTGTAATAGATAATCTTTCAACAGGATCAAAAGAAAATTTAAATCCAAAAGCCAAATTTTACCAAATTGACATATTTAAACAAAAACCAAAATTAGAGCAAATATTTTTTAAGATTAAACCAGATATTGTTAATTTGCACGCTGCTCAAAAAAGCGTAAGTAATTCGGTTATTAATCCTATAAACGACGCGGAAACTAACATTTTAGGAGCTTTAAACGTTTTTCAAGTATGTGTGAAAAATAAAATTAAAAAAATAATTTTTGCTTCTTCAGGTGGCGCAATTTATGGTGATAATAATAATTTGCCAACTTCAGAAACCCAAGAATTGTATCCAGAATCTCCTTATGGAGTTGCAAAACTTGCGGTTGAAAAATACCTTAATTTTTATTGGTTAGAGTATAAAATTCCTTATGCGATTTTACGATATGCAAATGTTTACGGTCCGCGCCAAGACCCAAAAGGTGAAGCTGGCGTAGTAGCAATTTTTTCAAACAGTTTATTAAAAAATCAACCATGTGTAATTTATGGTGATGGTACTCAAACCAGAGACTATGTGTTTGTTAAAGATATTGCTCAGGCAAATTTGCTTGCTTTAAAAAACAAAAAAAATTTTTGCATTAATATTGGCACTAAAAAAGAAACAAGCGTTAATAAATTATTTAATATTATAAAAAAAGAAACTAAATCACAAATTATTGCCAGTTACGCAAAAGCGCGACCTGGAGAACAAAAAAGAAGTGTTTTAAACAATCGGCAAGCAAAAAAAATTCTAGGCTGGGAACCAAAAACTCAATTAGAAAAAGGAATCAAAGAAACGATAAATTGGTATCAAAATAACTAATTTGGTGTTGATTGGTTTTAATAAAAGATTTACTATAAAAAATAGGTAGTAGTAATTTTTGGGGGAGGGAAAAGGAGGTTTTTTGTTTTCTAGAATTAAAAAACGCGACGGCCGCGTTGTAAAATTTGATATAAACAAGATTGTTGAAGCAATCAGAAAAGCAGGCGAAGCCACAGGCGAATTTAAAGAAGCAACTGCTAGGCGTTTGGCAATTAAAGTTGTTTCTTTTGCAAAGCAGCTTTATAAAAATAAATTACCAAATGTTGAAGATATTCAGGATATTGTTGAAGAAATTTTACTTTCTTCTGCATACAAAGTAACTGCTAAGGCATATATTATTTATCGTCAGCAGCATGCAGAAATAAGAAGAATTCAAGAAGAAGGCAGTGTTAATTTAGTTGATCAATATTTAGAAAAAATAGATTGGCAAGTTAAAGAAAATAGCAATATGTCTTTTTCTTTGCAAGGATTGAATAACTATATTTCTTCAGAAATTAGCAAAACATACTGGCTTAACAAAATTTACCCACCAGAGATTCGTAAGCCTTATTTAAACGGCGATCTTCATATCCATGATTTAAATCTTTTGTCAGCTTATTGTGTTGGCTGGGATCTTTTTGATTTACTAAATAAAGGATTTACCGGCGTTGAAAGTAAAACTCAAAGCAAGCCAGCAAAACATTTGCGTACTGCTTTGGGTCAAATTGTAAATTTTTTCTATACTACCCAAGGTGAAACTGCTGGCGCTCAAGCATTTTCAAACTTCGATACTTTACTCGCGCCATATATTTATTATGATAAACTTGACTATGCCGGTGTGAAACAAGCTCTTCAGGAATTTATTTTTAATGTTAATGTGCCAACCAGAGTAGGTTTTCAGACGCCTTTTACTAATGTTACTTTAGATCTGACTGTTCCTAAATATTATGCTAATAACAATGTAGCAATAGGCGGCGAAATTAAGCGTAAAAAATATAGTCAATTCCAAAAAGAAATAGATTTATTTAATAAAGCTTTTTTTGAAGTAATGCGCGAAGGTGATGCCCGAGGTCGAGTATTCTCTTTTCCCATACCAACTTATAATATTACTAAAGATTTTGATTGGGATAATCCAGTAATTAAGGATTTATGGAATGTTTCGGCTAAATACGGAATTCCGTATTTTTCGAATTTTATTAATTCTGATATGGATCCTTCAGACGCGCGTTCAATGTGTTGTAGGCTTCGGATTGATAATCGAAAGCTTGAAAAAAAACACGGCGGGCTTTTTGGCGCAGCGCCACTTACAGGTAGCATTGGGGTTGTTACAATTAACTTGCCTCGCATTGGGTATTTGTCTAAAAATAAACCTGAGTTTGAATCGCGCTTGTTAAGTTTAATGGAAATTGCTCGCGATAGTTTGGAAATAAAAAGGAAAATTATTGAACGTTTTATGGATGGTAATCTATATCCATATTCAAAATTCTATTTATCAAATGTTAAAAAAAGATTTGGTTTTTATTGGAAAAACCATTTTTCAACAATTGGGTTGATAGGAATGCACGAAGCCTGTTTAAATTTCTTGGGCAAAGGAATTGAAACTCAAGAAGGTAAAGAATTTGCAGCTGAAATTTTAGATTTAATGAGAGAAAAATTAATTGAATTTCAAAAAGAGACTGGTAATAATTATAATTTAGAAGCAACTCCAGCTGAAGGAACAGGTTATAGAATGGCAATTAATGATAAAAAGAAATATCCAAAAATCATTGTTGCTAATGAAGATCAATACCAAAACGGAGCTGAACCTTACTATACTAACTCTAGCCAGTTGCCAGTTGATTTTACTGAAGATGTTTTTGAAGCATTAGATCATCAGGATTTGTTACAAACCAAATATACTGGCGGAACAGTGCTCCATTTATTTTTAGGTGAGCAAATTAAAGACCCGAATACTATTAAAAAATTAACAAAATATATTTGTGAAAATTATAATTTACCTTATTTTACTTTTTCGCCAACCTTTAGCATTTGTCCAAATCATGGATATATTTCTGGGGAAGTTGCCAAGTGCCCAATTTGCAAAGCTCCATGTGAATCTTATTCTCGAGTTGTTGGTTATTTAACGCCAATTAGTCATTGGAATAATGGTAAAAAAGAAGAATTTCACAATCGTAAAACTTTTCAAATTCAAAATCAAACAAAAAAGCAAGAAAATAAATCTAAAAACAAACGTTCTAACTATCAGATAGCTTCTTAAAAAAATAGATCAAAAAAAGTTTTGAAATAACGTTATTTAAATAGCATGGATTCAATATGAGAATTGGCGGATTTTTAAAATTTACATTAATTGATTATCCAGGAAAAATTGGAGCTGTAATTTTTACTCAAGGTTGTAATTTTCGTTGTGGTTATTGTCATAATCCAGAGCTTGTTGATCCTAAAAAATTTGTCGATCCTTTAGATCAAAAAGAAATTTTTAATTTTTTGAAAAAAAGAAAAAATCAGCTTGAAGCAATTACAATTACAGGTGGGGAACCATGTTTGCACCAGGATTTACCAGAATTTTGTAATCAAATTAAAAAACTGGAGCATAGCATTAAACTTGATACTAATGGTTCTCATCCAAAAATGGTTAAAAAATTACTCTCTAAAAAATTAATTGATTATATTGCCATGGATATCAAGGCTCCAATTGAAAAATATTCAAAAATCACTTTATGTAAAATTTCTAGTCAAGATATTCGTAATACCATAAAACAAATAATGAATTCAAAAATCGATTATGAATTTAGAACAACTTTTGCGAAAGAACTTTTAAAAATAAATGATTTTAAAAAAATCGGTCAAGAAATCAAAGGCGCTGAAAAATATGTTTTGCAAAAATTTCAGCCTAGCAAAAGTTTGCGTCCAGAATTTCAAAAATTAAAAAATTATTCCGATCAAGAAATTCAAAAAATAGTTAATTTACTTAAGCCTCAGATTAACCAAATATTGGTTCGCTAGTTTTGACAATGTTTTTTTTGTGATATTATAAAAATATACCATTAACAAGGAGGCAAATGAGCCCTCAGGAAACACAACCAGTTTCAAGCGGATCAGGAAAAAACATTGGAATGGCAGTTCTTTGCTATTTTGGAATTTTGATTTTAATTCCAGCTCTAACCGAAGCAAAGAATGACGCTTTTGTTAAATTTCACATTAAGCAAGGACTGGTTTTAATTATTGCAGGCGTAGCTGTAGGAATTATTTCTTGGATTCCTTTTGTCGGCTGGGCAGCTGGAATTCTTTTATTTATTCTCTGGCTAATCGGAGTTATTAATGCTGCTTCTGGAAAAGAAGAACACGTGCCAGTCATTGGAAAACTTGGAGATAGTTTTAAATTTTAAATATTAAAATGGTTCAAGCAAATGCCGGCAATCAAGGATTGCCGCCTTTGCCTAAAAAAGCAGAGGCTAAATTTCAAATTCCCTCACAAAGTCTTTCTTTCAAAGGCAGGGATTTTATTTTTTATCAAAAAGGCTCTTCTTGGTACACAACAGTAATAATAATCGGTTTGGTTATTATTGGAATTAGTATTTTAATGAAGCAGTGGCCAATGACCTTTGCTGTTACGGTTGCTTTTGTAGTAATGCTTATGATGGCAAACAAAAAACCGAATGATATTGTTTGTTCATTTTCCGATCAAGGTTTTAAAATGCAAAACAAACTTTATCCTTGGCAAAAACTAAAATCATATTGGATTGTTTCTAAGCCAGAAATGAGCACTTTGTATTTTTCAACTACTGAAAGATTTAAACCAGAAATTTTTGTTCATATTGAAAACTCCGATTTTCAAAAAATTAATCAATATTTAATTTCTGTTTTACCTCAAGAACAAAATATTCAAGAAGAATCCGGGAATTGGATTAGCAGAATATTTAAATTCTAATTTTTTAATGCATTAATAACGATTGGGATTAAAAAAGCTATAGTAAAATCTTTTCAAGTAAAGCTAAAGCTGGTATAATAAATATTAGCTTTGATTTTTTGTCCCTGTAGCTCAGTGGATAGAGCGCTAGCTTGCGGAGCTGGAAGTCGGAGGTTCGAATCCTCCCAGGGACGATTTTATTAGCCTGGTTTTTGCCAGGCGGTTTCTTTTTTTAAAATAAGTTATAATAGAAGAAATAACCAAAGGAGACAAATGGCTTTTCAACAAAAATCAAATCCTTATGATCAAGATCGAGAAGGTGGAAAAACAGCGGCTACTATTTGTTATATTCTTACAGCAATTGCAATTATTACACTTATTATTGGTATTTTGCTAAAAAATCCTTACTGGGTAATTGCAGGAATTGTTCCTGCAGCTTTATATGAGGCTTGGCGAACAGAAGGTTATTATACTAAAATCGCTTCTGTTATAATTGCTGCGCTTTCGGTTTTAGAAATCTTTGCAATTCTTGGTACAATCAAGTTTAATTTAGCAGAATTAGCAGGTCAGGATTACGCTTATGTGGCTGGCGAAAGTATTCCGCTTGGCGATATCCGATTTGTATTTCCAATTATTGCTGTGATATTATCAATAGCATTGGTGCGTCGTACATACGGGAAATATACTAAATGGCTTTCGATTCTTTTAGTTGCGAGTTCAATCGCACTGTTATTTTTAGTGAACAAAAATGCGCTAGGTGAGATTTTAAGGCTGCAGTTATATTAGTTTTAAAATATTGATTTTTAAAATTTTACGCAGCTAATTAAATTTTATTATTTGGAGAGGTCGCATAGCCTGGTTTATTGCGCTGGTTTCGAAAACCAGTAAGTTCGTAAGAGCTTCGTGGGTTCGAATCCCACCCTCTCCGCCAGTTGGAATGTGCTTGTTGGCTCGCCCGCTACGCGGGCTCGCCAGCCGTTTTTCGCCGAAAATTCAAGCCGTTTTGAATTCAGCATAAAGTTCGAGCCGACATTTTTGAGAA
>CAYUUY010000014.1:5726-15877 GCA_964448035.1 uncultured Candidatus Saccharibacteria bacterium | reverse complement strand
CATCTTCCATCTCTCCTTCTCATTGTAGTGTACACTCCTTGTTGCTCGTATTGTACAACAGATTTCCTTTCAGAGTCAAGGATTGCTCAAAAACAAAATTTTCCTTAAACTAGATTAGTAAGAATCATTAAAAGTCGCAAAGATTTAAGTTTAAAATTTCTTTAAAACATAGAAACAATAATCTAGAATAAGAACCAAAATGTCTTTTGTCCACTTACATGTTCACACTCATTTTTCACTATTAGACGGACTTGGCAAAATCGACGAAATGATCGACAAAGCCAAAAGTTTTGGTATGCCAGCACTCGCAATTACAGATCATGGCACAATGTATGGAGTTATTGAATTTTATAAAAAAGCTAAAGAGGCTGGAATCAAACCAATCATAGGAGTTGAAGCTTATGTGGCGCCTAGAAAATTAACTGATAAAGTCGCCAAAATTGATGGCAGCCCGCATCATTTAATTTTACTAGCTAAAAATAATAAAGGCTATAAAAATTTGATGAAACTCACATCAGTTGCGCATTTAAAAGGATATTATTACAAACCAAGAATTGATAAAGATTTACTTAAAAAACATACGGCTGGTGTAATTGGCGCAAGCGCTTGTTTGCAAGGCGAGATTCCAAAAATGATATTAGCAGGAAAAATGAAAAAGGCTACAGAACTAGCCAAAGAATACGCAAACATGTTTGAACCAAATTCTTTTTATTTAGAACTTCAAAGCCACACAGAAGACAAAGATCAAAATCAAGTCAATAAATCTTTAATTGAAATCTCTAAAAAAACCGGCATTCCTCTTATCGGCACTAGCGATATTCACTATGTAAACAAAGAAGATCAAGAAGCGCATGAAATTCTGCTTTGTGTCCAAACTCAAAAAACAATTAACGACAAAGACAGAATGAGTTTAGCTGATTTTAATTTGAGCTTAAAATCTCCAGACGAAATGAAAGCTGCTTTTAAAAATATTCCAGAAGCAATCGAAAATACAGGCAAAATTGCTAAAATGTGTAATGTTGAAATTAAAATGGGTGAATATATATTCCCAAAATTTGAAATTCCTGGGAATAAAGATGCTTATGATTTTTTAAAACAAACTTGTGAAAAAAATCTAGAAAAAAAATATGGTGTTAATCCAAAAAAAGAAATAAAAGAACGTTTAAATTATGAATTAGGAATTATTAAACAAACTGGTTTTTCTTCGTATATGTTAATGGTTGCAGATTATACAAACTACGCGCAAAATAAAGGAATTTTAGTAAACACTCGAGGTTCAGCAGCAGGATCATTGGTCGCATATTTGCTTGACATCACAAATGTTGATCCAATTGAATATAATTTATTGTTTGAAAGATTTTTAAACCCAGAAAGAATTTCAATGCCTGATGTAGATTTAGATATTAGTGACAAACGTAGAGAAGAAGTTATTCGCTATGTTGCCAAAAAATATGGTCAGGAAAATGTAGCTCAAATTATTACTTTTGGAACTATGGCAGCCAAAAATTCAATCAGAGATTGCGCGCGAGCTATGGGCTTACCTTATGCATCTGCGGATAGATTGAGTAAAATGATTCCGCTTGGAATGAAATTGGAAGAGGCTTTGGAAAAAGTTGACGAACTTAAACGCGAATACGCAGCTGATCCGCAAACCAGAAAATTAATTGATCTTTCTAAAAGGCTCGAAGGTGTTGCCAGACATGCATCTGTTCACGCAGCTGGAGTAGTAATTAGCGATAAACCACTTGAAAATTATACACCACTTCAGTTTTCCACCAGAGATCCAGAAGCAATGACAACTCAATACGAAATGCATGCGCTCGAAGACATAGGCTTGGTAAAAATGGACTTTTTAGGGTTAGCTAATTTAACAATTATTGAAGATACAGTTAAAATCGCTGAAAAAACTCAAGATATTAAAATTGATCCAGCAAGTTTACCGATTGATGACAAAAAAACTTATGAACTTCTTTCACGAGCTGAAACCAGCGGCGTTTTCCAATTAGAATCTGAGGGCATGAAAAAAAATTTACGAGAATTAAAACCAGATAATTTTAGAGACATTATTGCCATGGTTGCCTTATATAGACCTGGCCCAATGGATTTTATTCCAGATTACATCGAGGGTAAACATGGAAGAAAAAAAATTGAATATTTACATCCAAAGCTTGAACCAATTTTAAAAGAAACCTATGGCGTTGCTGTTTATCAAGAGCAAGTACTCCAGATTGCTCGCGACTTATGTGGTTTTACTTTAGGAGAAGCTGACATTTTAAGAAAAGCAATTGGTAAAAAAATAAAAGAATTGCTGCTTGAACAAAAAAAGAAATGGGTAGAAGGCGCAGTAAAAAACAAAATTACCAAACAAGTTGCTGAACAATTATTTAAATTTGTAGAACCTTTTGCCAGATACGGCTTTAATAAAGGCCATGCAACAAGCTATGCTAACGTTGCTTATATAACCGCATATTTAAAAGCTCATTTTCCTTCAGAATTTATGGCTGCTTGGCTTAGATCAGAACAAGGAAGAGATATTGATAAAGTTTCTTATGCTTTAAAAGAATGTGAAAGAATGAAAATTAAAGTATTACCTCCAAGTATTAATAAATCGTTTACAGATTTTGGTGTTGTTAAAGGAAAAGGCGATATTATTTACGGACTTGCGGCAATTAAAAACGTTGGCCGCGGCGTAGCAGAAAGAATTGTTGAAGAAAGACAAAATGGAGAATATAAATCGCTTGAAGATTTTGCCGAAAGAATGGGGAGTGAAGTTATCAATAAAAAAGTAATTGAATCTCTAGCCAAATGCGGGGCTTTAGACAATTATGCAGATCGTAACGCAATTCTAGCTGGCGTTGAAGAAATTTGTAAATTTGCCAAGATTAAAGAAGAGGAAAAAGGCTCTTCGCAAATTAATTTGTTTGGAGAAAACCAAGAAGCAGAATTAAATTCAAAAATCACTTTGCCTGAAACAGCTCCTGTAGATAAAAAAATTAAACTTGTTTGGGAAAAAGAATTGCTTGGACTTTATATTTCTGAACATCCGCTTGGCGATTATAAAGGGATTATAAACCAAGTCGCAATACCTGTTTCAGAAGTTACAGAAGAACGCGAGAATCAAAAAGTAACCGTTGGCGGGATATTGACCCGGATTCAAAAAATCACCACTAAAAATGGCCAGCCAATGGTTTTTGCAAATATTGACGATGGGGTAGAAACCCTTGAAATTGTTGTTTTCCCAAGAACTTATGAAGAAACCTCAGAATTTTGGCGCGAAGATAATGTAATTCTTGTTTCAGGAAAAGTTAATTTTAAAGATGGCTCGCCAAAAATATTAGCCGATAAGGTAAAGGAAGTTGCCGAACAAATGGATTTGGATTCATTTAGCTACGAAGATAATGAGAATAAAAATCAAAAAAAATTGGAAAAAATTGGAAAAAAGTCTAAATATAAAATAAAAGATTTAGGACAAAAAGAAAAAATTTTGAAAATTAAACTTCCTAAAAAAAGCAACAAAAAAAACCTGCTTAAAATCAAAGAAATTATTTCAATGTTTCCCGGAACATATCCAATTATTCTTTCTTTACCAGTTAATGGAAAAAACAAAGAGGTTCGCTTAACTGATAAAATCAATATTTGTCCAGCCTTGATTGATAATTTATCTCAGATCGTTTCCAAAAATTCAATCATTACTAATTGAAATTATAGACGACTCATAGACAACAAAACACAGTCCTTAACATCGGCACCACTGCCACTCCGGGAGTGGCAGTGTGTTAACCTATCTTTATCTAATAGCTAACGGCAACGTTGCAGAATCATGTAGTTGCCTTTGGGCTTTTTCTTTTTAAAAAGATTTTATAAAATATATTTGCGGGTTAAAGCTTGATTACTAATAGAATTTAGTTTAAAATAACATCAATATGAAAAAGCCTAAAATAAAAATCGGAATTATCTTAGGAACTCGGCCGGAGATTATTAAACTTAGTTCTCTTATTCGTTTTTGCAAGAAAAATAAAATAAATTATTTTGTAATTCATTCAAACCAGCATTACTCAGAAAATATGGATGCAATTTTTTTCAAAGACCTGGAATTACCAAAAGTAAAATATAATCTTAATGTTGGCTCTGGCAAGCATGGGGAACAAACTGCAAAAATGCTTTCTAAAATTGAAACTATTTTAGAGAAAGAAAAACCTTCGATTATTTTTGTGCAAGGAGACACTAACACAGTTTTAGCAGGCGCACTCGCCGCAGCAAAAATGCAAATTCCAGTTGGCCATGTTGAAGCCGGGCTTAGAAGTTATGATCGAACAATGCCAGAAGAATTAAATCGGTTAATGGTAGATCATATTTCAGACTTTTTATTTTGCCCAACTCAAAAACAAAAAGAAATTTTGATGGCTGAGCAAATACCGAATAAAAAAATTTTTATTGTTGGCAATACTGTTGTTGATGCGGCTTTTGAAGGAATTAAAATTGCTGAGAAAAAGGTTAATATTTTAAAAAAGCTAGAGATTGAAAAAGACAAATATTTTTTACTCACAATGCACCGGCCAAACAATGTTGATAATAAAAAAACCCTTACGGAAATTTTAAAAGCTCTAGCAACAATTTATCAAAAATACAAACTCCCAATAGTTTTTCCAATTCACCCTAGGACTGAAAGCAAAATTCAAGAATTTAAATTAAAATTGCCTCAAGGAATTTTAAAAATTGAGCCTTTGGGATTTTTAGAATTTCTACAGCTTGAAAAAAACGCGAAATTGATAATAACCGATTCAGGAGGCTTGCAAGAAGAAGCTTGTATTTTTAAAACTCCGTGTGTTACTATCAGAGAAAACACTGAACGACCAGAAACAGTAGAAGTTGGTGGAAATATTTTAGCTGGCACAAGCGAGAAAAAGATTTTAACTTCAGTTGCCAAAATGATAGGAAAAAAACGAGTTTGGAAAAACCCGTTTGGCAATGGTAAAACAGCAGAAAAAATTTTAAAAATAATTCGAAAAGGAGCGGGGAAAGGAACAAAATGAACTCAGATTTTTCCCCCGCAAGCGAGGCAGAACAAACTGCCAAAGTTGAGTACCAAAAAACTAGATCGCTTCAGGAATTTGCTGCAACACAAACAGAAACTGGGGCCGAATTCGTCGCTACTCAGGCTTGGACTAAAGGACCACAAAAAATAGGAGTTAAACCAACAGTTTTTGTTTTTACTCCAGAGCAAATACAGGCTGGCAGAGAAGAAATGGAACAAGCCTTAGCTAGAAAAGCAGCTGGCGAGTTGCAAGAAAATGAACCAGTTTTCATTTATGAAAGGAAACCGAATCTTGTAATTATGATTAATGGTCAGGAGCAAGAATATTCGAATGAGCCGCTTTGCACTTATGAACAACTAATGCAAGCTTATAAGCTTGTTGAAAGAAATTTGCCAGAGCTTTTAGAAGGATTAGACATAAATGATGCTTGGGGCGCTAAAAAATTAACTCACGAGCTTGTAGTTGCTGCTGGTAAATCAGGCATTTCAACAGAAATGAAAAGAGCGATGCAAGCAGAAAACTATGCTCTTTTGAATTTCCTCGGCATGGTTCACGATCTTGGCAGAGCAATTGATTCAAAGATTAGAAGCGGAAAAGAATTAACATCTGCTCAGCAAGAAATTATGAAAGGTGTTAAAAATGAAAAGAATCATGGCGAAATTTCAGCCAGCGCTTTGCGGAAATGGGGAGTTTCAAATTTGTTTAATCCAGAAACACGAGAAATTGTTGAATATGCAATCATTCATCATTCAGACAAATCAACCCCGGCATTAGAATCAAATTCTGAAACTGATAGAATAAAACATTTGATTACAACAGTACTTAGAGACAAAGATAAAATCGGACTTTTTCTGGGCAAAACTGATAAATACCTTTATGACCTAGAGGAAATCAAAAATCAATGCAAAAAAAATAATTTAGCTGAACCAACTGGACAAATTACACCTAGCGTGCTTGGAACTTTTGAAAATAATGAAGCAATTGATAGAAACGGCTTAGTTTCTTATGAAGATTTTATGCTTCAATATTTGGCTTGGATTTTTGATATGAATACCCAAGCTGGAATGCAAGAAGCAATTGAATGCGGATTTATTGAAAAAATGTTACAATGGTTTAAGGAAAAAGTTAAATCCGAAGAAGATTATCAAAGAATTAAAAAAGCAACTTATACTTTTGTCGAAAAACAAGGCGCAAAAATTGCTTAATATAGGGGCTACTTAAAGGAGTAGATGAATAAAAAAACAAAAAACAAAAAACCATCGGTTCAAAAAACAGCTTCTGTGATTGGTCTTGGCTATATGGGTCTTCCAACGGCCTGCCTTTTAACACAAGCTGGTTATAAAGTAATTGGTATTGATATTAACAAAAAAAAGGTTGACGCTTTAAAACGCGGTTCTTTTAAAAGTACTGAACCAGGGATGGAAGAACTTTTTAAAAAAGCCTACGATTCTGGAAATTTTTCTTTTTCAACTGAAATGCAACCCGCAGATATTTTTGTAATTGCTGTTCCAACTCCAGCTCAAAATAAAAGAATGGATTTAAATTTTGTAATCTCAACCACAATAAACCTGGTTGATGTGCTTGAAAAAGACAATTTAGTGATTGTTGAATCCACGATTGCGCCAAATACTTGTAAAAAAATTATCAAGCCAATTTTAGATCAAAAAAATATCCCTTATTATTTAGCCCACTGCCCAGAACGCGCTATTCCAGGAAACACTTTATATGAGCTAACTCATAACGATCGAATTATTGGTGGTATTGATGAAAAATCTGAGAAAATGACAGAATCTGTTTACCAAAAATTTGTAAAAGGCCAGATTTTTACAACTGATATTACTACAGCCGAAGCTGTAAAATTGCTCGAAAATTCATATCGAGACGTAAATATTGCTTTTGCTAATGAAATTGCAAAATTATCAAAAAAAATTAATATTAATCCTTGGCGAGCGATTGAGCTAGCAAACAGGCACCCAAGAGTTGATATTTTAAAACCTGGTCCAGGAGTTGGAGGACATTGTATCCCAGTTGATCCTTGGTTTTTAGTTCAAGATGATTCGCGGGCAAAATTTATTAGGCTAGCCAGAAATGTTAATGATTCAATGCCAGAACATATTGTTAAATATATTGAACAACTTTCAAAAAAACAAAAACCGAGAATTGTTGTTCTTGGTGTTGCGTATAAATCGAACGTTGATGATGCTAGAGAAACTCCAGCAACTGAAATTATAAAATTAATGAAACAACGAGGCTGGGAAGTAACAGTTGCTGATCCTTATGTTAAAGAATACAATTACCCAATTTTAAAAATTGAAGAAGCATTGGTTAACGCAGATGGTATGGTTTTAATAACTGACCACGATAATTATAAAAAATTTGATTTTTCAAAATATAAACTTGATTTTGTTTTTGATCCACGCAACGCATTTAAAAAAGAACAATTTAATAAAGACACAAAATTGGTAACTTTTGGGGAAATTTAAAATGTTAAAACAAATTGCAGCTAAAAAAGAAACTTGGGAAAATACTTGGAAAAAACAAAAAGGCGTTCCTTTTGATAAAACAACTCTTAGGATTTTTAAAGAATTTCAAGATTATGTAAATATTAGAAACAAAGAAACTATTGAACTTGGCGCTGGAATTGGCAGGCTTTCTTATCTAGCTTTAAAAAATGGTGCTAAAAAAGTAACTTTGCTTGATTATTCTAAAAACGCATTAAATCTTGCAAAAACCCAATTTGGCAGGAAAAGCCCGAAATTTGAAATGAAGCAAGCTGATTTATTTAAATTTAAATCAAGAAAAAAATATGATATTGTTTTTTCTTCAGGCCTAATAGAACATTTCAGAGGCAAAAAATTTGATGATTGTATAAAAAAACATTTTGAGCTTTCAAAAAGTTTAGTTGTATTTATTATTCCAGCAAGCCCTCATTATAATGATATTCGCGTCAGAACTAAAAACGCGACAAGCAAATTTGGCTGGCAAAAACCAATGACTTTAAGACAAGTTAAAAAAGCAGTTATTAAGCATTCTCAAAAAATTATTACTAATCATAGATTCCATACTTTTTATGGAGTTGTTAGATTACGTGGTTGGTATTTACCAGAATATTTAGATAAAAGAATGGGCGGTTTAATACTTACTGTATGCAAAAAGAAAAAATAAATTTATGAATATTACTGATAAAGAAGCTAAAAATTGGTCAAAACCTTTAAATGTTAGAGATAAATATAGAATTACTCGTACTAAAAATTTGGTTAGCAAACTTCAAGGCAATAGCATCGCAGACATTGGTTGTGGCGACGGAGATTTTTTAAGAAATATTGTTGATTTAAAAAAATTTAAAAGAGTTATTGGCACAGATTTAAGTAAAATCAGGCTTAAAAATACCATAAAAAAACAAGGTTTAAAAAATAAAATCGAAGCTAAAAAAGCTGATATTTTAAAACTTCCTTTTAAAAAACAAGAAATTGACATTGTTTGTTCTTTAGAAGTGTTAGAACATATTAATAATATTAAATCAGCAGTTAAAGAATTAATAAAAAATAATTTATTTTTGAAAATAAGATTAAAAAATCATATAATAAACTAATTGTTAAAACTGATAAATTATGCGTAACAAAAAAAAAATAAAATTTAATATTTTAGCTTACAATTATCCGCCAGTAGGTAGAAGTGGGTCTTTACGTAATCTTTTTTACTCAGAATATTTTGCAAAAAAAGGTTGGGATATAAAAGTATTCTGCCCAAAAAATCCGCATTCTCAATATTATACAATTGACACTAGTTTAAATACGCAAATTCCTAAGAAAATAAAAGTTAAAAGATTTAAGTTGTTTAATATTAATTGTTATTTAAACTATCTTCCATACCGAATTTTGCATCTAATGCCAGACGCGCACCCAAGTTGGCAAAAACAATTATTAAAAAACGCTTGCGAAATTGGCGATTGTGATGCTTTACTTGTTTCAATTCCGCCAGCTTCCTCATTGCTTGGTTTAGAAAAAATTATTCAGAAAAATAAACCAAAAGTTGTGATTGCTGATTTTAGAGATCCTTGGACATCACTTTTATTAAGAGAAAAAAAACCAAATTTTATCAGAAAAAAAATGATTATCCATTGGGTTAAAAAAGAAAAAGAAATTCTTGCCAAAGTTGATTTTATTTTAGTAACTTCAGAACTTCAAAAACAATGGCTGCTTAAAGATTTTTCAAATATAAATAAAAATAAAGTTTTTGTTGTTTACAATGGGGTTTTTAACCCAAAAAGAAAAATTGTAAAAAGAAAAGACAATAAAATTAAAATTATTTATACTGGTGGGTTTGCTGCCAGCCAAGGGTTAGATTTTATGTTTGATTTAATGCCGAAATTTGAAAACATTGAATTTCATTTTGCTGGCGCGGTGCATAACGCAGCTTCAGAAAGAATTAAAAAAATTAAAAATGCTTTTTTCCATGGATATTTGCCCAGGGAAAAGCTTTTTAAACTCAAAGAAAAAATGGATTTTGGGATTGCTGCTTTAACAGATGAATACAAATACGCAATCCCAGCAAAGCTTTTTGAATATTTAGAATGCAATTTGCCAGTTTTAGGAATTCTGCCAAAAGATGGAGCTGCGGCTCAAATTATTAAAAAAGATAAAATTGGCAAACTGATTAATACTAATAATCAACTTGAGAAAAACTTAACTCAATTTTTAAATATAATAAATAAAAAAGAGATTGAATTATATCGTAAAAATGTAATTAAGGCCAAGGAAAAATATTCTAGAGAAAATCAAGCTAAAATAATTCAAGGTTTAATAATAAATTCAACAAAATGAGCGAAGAAAAAACTTACAAAAAAGAAAAATTACAAAATAAAAATCCCAAGTTTTTGCCAATAGAAAAGTTTAGATTTCAAAAAGCTATATCTTTTATAAAAGGAAATAAAATTTTAGATGCTGGCTGTGGTAATGGTTTTATGTTACAAATGCTTAGCAAAAACAAAAAGCTTAAATTGAATGGTTTTGATTTAAGCCCTGACAGAATCAAAATTAGTAAAAAAAACGCTCCAAAAGCTAAAATTTATCAGGATTCGCTTTATAATATTTCTCAAAAAGATCAATCTTTTGA
>CAYUUY010000014.1:0-5626 GCA_964448035.1 uncultured Candidatus Saccharibacteria bacterium | reverse complement strand
TTTTAGGATTTATTACAATTCCAATTTTTACACATAAATTGGGCCCGGATAATTACGGAGTATTAGCATTAATAACAACTTTCACTTCTCTCGTAGTAAGCATATCAACTAATTGGCTAACTTCACCAATAATTAGATTTTTCCCAAATTATCTGAAAAAAAATAAAATCAGTCTTTTCTCAAGCACGCTTTCATTGTTAATTTTTGGTTTTGCTATTAGTTTGGCACTAATTAGTTTTTTAGTTTTTTTATGCTTAAAATCAAAGCTAGATCAACCTGTTTATATTGCTTTTTTAATTGCTTCAGCGCAAATTTTTGTTTCTTCTATCAGCCAATGTTATGTTGCCTTTTTTAGAGCTAGCCGACAAACTAAAATCTATTTGGGATATTCTTTAATAAAAACTATTTTTTCTAGTATTTTAAGCATAATTTTTGTTCTTATCGGCTTTGGAGTAATTGGAATTTTATTAGGCGAAATATTAAGTTCTTTATTTGTGATTTTAGTTTATTTATCAAAAATTAAATCTTTTTTTAAAATTAAATTCTTATTATTTTCAAAAAAAATTGCGCGCCAATCAATGTCTTTTGGTTTACCGCTTGTAATTTCAGCTTTTTCGATTTGGATATTAGCTTCTTCAGACAGATATATGATTAAATATTTTTTAGATAATTCTGCAGTTGGAATTTATTCAGTCCCTTATAATATTACCCAACAAAGCCTTTTATTAATTATTAGCTCATTTGTTTTAGCTTCAACACCATCACTTGTCAATTCTTGGGAAAATTACAAAAACCAAACATCTGATTTTTTAAAATATTTAAATCGACTTTTTATAATTTTGATTTTACCACTAACAATTTTAATCAGCATTTTAGGCAAACCAATAATTTTGCTATTAGCCCCAGCTGATTTTTTAAACGGTTATAAAATTATGGCGCTTGTTGCTTTTGGAGTCTTTTTCTGGGGACTTTATCAACTTGCTTATACTGGGCTTTATTTGAAAAAGAAAACATGGACAATTGCAATTAATGTTTTTATTGCTGGAATCATAAATATTGTATTAAATTTTTTTATGATTCCAAAAATGGGAATTAACGGCGCTGCCTTAGCAACGCTAATTGCTTATTTTTATATTTTCATATCTACAATTATTATTGTTAAAAAAATATTACCTTGGAAGCTTCCAGAAGGCTCTACAATAGTTAAGATCTTGTTCTGCGCAACTTTATCTATCTTACCAATATGGCTCATCTTAAAATTAAATCTAGGCGCTGTTTGGCAAATTTTAATTGGAACAATAATTTATATTTTAAGTTATGCCGGACTTTTGTTTTTAACAAAAAGTGTTTACCCTGCTGAAAAAGAATTTCTGGTTTTTAAAATTAAAAAAGCTCTTGGTAAAATTTTCTAATTTTTTCTGCCATTATATCCCAGTGATATTTATTCAAATAAGCTTTTTTTCCATTTTGACCAAGTTTTTTTCTAAGATTCGAATTTTTTCTTAATTTTTCCAATGTTTTTCTGATTTCTAAAATATCACCATATTTAATGATTAAACCGCATTTTTCTTTTTTAACAATTTTAGCCATTGAAGAATCATTGCTAACAATAATTGGTTTTTCAAGCGCCATTGCTTCAAACAACTTATTAGGGCTTGAATATTTATGATTTAAAATTTTTGGATCATAAGTTGCAAATAAAATATCTGCCGATTTTGTAAAACCAAGCAAATCATCATAATCTAATTTTCCTAAAAATTTAATATTTGAATAATTTTTAATTTCTTTTTTGTAATATTCTTCATCAGGTCCAAATCCGCCAATCACAAATTCATAATTTTTATTATTTTTAATTGCTTCTATCATTTCAGACAAACCTCTTTGTTTAGCCATTAAACCTCCATAAAAAATAGTTGTTTTTTTACTTCTGGGTTTAGCTGAGATTTTTCCGGGATTAATATCAGGTGCGTTGTATGTAACAATTAATTTTTTTGGTTTTGATCCTTGTATTTGTTCTTTTCTGGAATCATCAGCAATTATTGTTGCGTCGGCAAAACCGATTAACCACAAATCAAAATTTTTAATAATTTTTAGCATCCATTTCGGAGCACTGTCAGAAATCATATCTGCATAAAAATCATGAATATCATAAATAATTTTTTTTCTCCTGATTTTTGCCACTAAAATTGCTGGCCAATAAGTATCAAGCCCAAAAGCATGAATTGCGTCATATTTGTGGAATAATAACCAAAAAAATTCATAAACTTGCCAAATAAATAATTTTGCAAAAAATTTCCATCTGCCATAAGAAGCTATTAATTTAAATCTTTTAATTATTCCGTATGGTTTTTTTTCAATTTTTTTATGCCCGCCCTCTCTGTCCCAAGCTAAAACCGTAATTTTGTATTTTTTTGTTTTATAAAGAGCTTCAGCTGCTTTTTCAAGCCGAGGGTAAGGAGCTACTGGAATTGATCTCAAAAAAATAATGTGTTTTAATTTTGAACTTTCCATATTAAAATTCCATTTTGGTTATAAATTTGTTTATACATTGGATTTTGATCGAATTTTTCTAAATTCGCATTATAAAAATTATTTTTCTTCCACCAAGCGCGCTGACCATAAAAATTATTAAATTTGTCTTTTGAATATAACACATATACTGGTCTTTTTCTATATAATTTTTTTTCTTCAATTTCTTTCAAAGCATTTCGTATTGTGTTATATTTTTGATAATTTGTATAAAAAGCGTCTATTTCACGACTTTTTTCTACACTGGCTGTATTTTGAAAAAGTGAATTATAATTTTTTTCTAAGACTGCTTTAATTTTTTCTAACCTGATTTCATTATATCTTTTTTTAGTTAAATATTCTGGAATATTATTGATAAATTTTTGATTTGTATTAAGATCGTTTTCTACAAAAAAATTTGCTTGTGGCAAAACATAAATTCTATCTGAAAAATATTGAATAAGCGGTTTATTGCCACTCTGAGTTATTATTACTGCATCAGCTTCGATATTTTCTTTAATATATTTAGCTACCTGATATTCATTTTTGCTTATCCAGCCTTGCTTTAAATAAATAATTGCCCAAGAAGCAATAATTGAAAAACAAATAAGCAAAATTAAAATCAAATTTATTTTTGAGCTACTAATTTTTAAAATATTTTTCTGGAATAAATTTTTGATAATAGGTATTATTAAAAACGCCAAGCTTAAAGAAGCAAAAAGCCATGCCCTATCTGGATAAAACGCTAAACCTATTCTAGGAAAAATTTCAGCAATTGTGAAAAAAACAATAAAGCTAGTTAGATAAAGCCAGTTTTCTTTTGAAAATAATTTGGTTTTGAATTTTGTAGCTATGGAAAAAACAATTAAAATAGGGGTTACTAAACCTAAATTGTAAGCATAATAAAAAATAGCAGTAATTCCTGGCCAGCCCATTTGATATCCATCAATGTTTTTATAACTATCAATAAACCACAGATCTATTTTTGGATGGCTTAAAGCGTTTATAAATGGCTTGGAATATCTTTTAAAAGAACTAATAATGCCAAAATCGCTAAACCACGGGTACAAACCAAATAAAATCAAGGCAAGAATTAAAAATACCATTAAAGGCTTTGTTTTTATTTTTGGCCAATAGTAATATATTATTGCTAAAATTGATATAAAAATTGCAAAAATAAAAAATGGGTGAATTTTCATTCCTAAAATTGATAAACCAAGGATTAAAAACAAACCAGAAAAATGATTTTTCCTATCTGAAATTATTTCTGATAATAAAAATATAAAAATAGGATATGAGATTAAAAAAACGCTTTGAGGTCTAAACATCAAAAGCTCTAGGGCTATTACTGGGAACAAAAGAAAAGCAACTGAGCAAATAATTATTAATAGTTTATTCTTAAAGTATTTTTTGGCAAAAAGATAAAAAGGAATTAATAGTAATCCTGGAACCAAAGTAAAAATCAATTTATATAGCCAATAAAAAGAAATTTTTGTAATATGATTTGCCAGAAAAGATAAAGACAAAAACAAAGGTCTAAGCTCGGTTTGATATTCTTTTGTTCCAGAAAGCATATCCTTAATTTTAACTAAATACGTATAACTATCTGCTTCGGGAATATAAGGATAAATAATCAAAGCTAAAACCATATAAATAATAAAAAATATAAAAATTAGCAAATAAGTTTTTAACTTAAAACGATTGAATATTAAGGAAATTTTCTGAAATTTATTTAGAAAATATGTAAAAATGAAAACTAAAAATGAAAACAAAGTTAAAATTATAAAAAAAGTTAGGCAATTTTTAACAGATAAATCAAATTTTGAAAACAATAAATAACCGTGATATAAAGCAGGAATTAATATAAAACTAAATAAAAATGTCCATAAAATAATTCTTGAGTTCTGAGTTTTCTTAAAAACTTGCTCCAAAGCATATGACAAATTCAGACCAGGCAAGAAAAAAACAATTAGACCAATAAAATAAATTAAATACGGAAAATTATTGCAAAATAATAAATAACTAATTACATAGCTTATAATTATTAATAAATTAAGATAAATGATTTTATGCATTTTTGATTATTTTATATATTTTTTCAATATTTTGATCCCAACTAAATTTAGAAATAATTTGGTTGCGAATATTTTTTGAAAATTTCATTCTAAGTATATCATCCTTAACTAATTTATTAATTTTTTCTTTAATTAAATTATCTTTTTTTATTGGAATTAAAAAGCCGTTTTTGTTATTGATAATTATTTCATTTGTTCCACCAACATTAGTTGCAATAATCGGAATATTCATGGAGCCAGCTTCTAAAACTGATGTTGGCAAGCCTTCTGAATATGATGGGTTTACAAAAATATCTGTTTTTGCAAGTATTTTTTTGATTTCAGATAGATTTTTTTGTCCTAAAAATTTTATTCGCTGATCTGATTTTGAAATTTGCTTTAATTTTTTTTCATAATTGCCTGAACCTATAATTTGTAGCTCGAGATTTTTATTTTTAATTTCTTTAAAAGCTTTGATCAAATCCTGCACTCCTTTTGCTTGAATTAACCTACCAACATAAGTAATTTTTTTAACATTTTTTCTGATTTCAAATTTATTTAAAAAAACTTTAGTATCAACAGAATTTGGGATTGTATTTGTTTTTTTTGCGCCTAAATATTCTGCAAACTTTGAAGCTGCTTTAGAAATTCCAATAACTTGATCTGAAATTGATAAAATAATTCTTCCAAAAATATTGTCGTAAATTTTTGCCGCAATTTCAGATAACTTATTTTCCATACTGGAATATCTAGTCCCATGTTCAATATGAATTAATTTTGCTTTCTGAAAATAAAAAATAATTGCGGCAATTAAAGACAAAGGAAAAAATCTTGTGTTTGTTATTATTGCGTCTGGCTTGATATTAACCAAATCAACAATTTTTTTCATATTTGACCATGATAATTTTGGAACAGGCCAACGGTTTCCTAATAAATTATAAGAGCTAAGACGGTAAATAAAAAAATTGTCCATTTTTTCAAAATCTTTTTCTTTTTCGAATTTACTTGTTGCGATAAAAATTTTTAGCTTTTTCTGACTAAATCTTTGCGCAATTTCAAAACAA
>CAYUUY010000013.1:0-16043 GCA_964448035.1 uncultured Candidatus Saccharibacteria bacterium | reverse complement strand
ATACGAGCAACAAGAGGAGTACATCACAGATTGAGGGAGAGATTAGCCATGAACGCTATTTGGATTGGCGCATTGTCAGTTTTGATAGCTGTTATTTTTAGTACATTTCCTCTTGATATGTTGTTTTTTTCGTTCGGGCTTGGGCTTATATTTTTTGTGTCTGCGTTTATTAATGAATATTTGGAATCAAAGGTTGATTCTAATTCTAATTCCGAATCCAAATCCAATCCCAGCCCCAATTCCAATTCCAATTCTGGCACAGAAGCAGCTAGTTTTTCTGCATTAGCATTTCTTGGTTTAATAATGATTGCCATGGCTTTGGTGGCTATGCTAGAGGAACTAAGAATATTTCTAATCGAATTCAGTCAAAAAATGTAAGCTGGACTTACCAAATAAACAACCGTATACATCTTCATCCTTTCGCGCCTTCGGAATAAAGCTTTTTCATCATATCTTGTCATAAGCGCGTGGCGCAACCGTGGTTTCTTAAGTCGCTAATAACGACTCCAAACCACCCCTGCTCCGCGCTTTTCTTTTTTTACGGAAAGGTCATTACTTTATCTCAAATTCTTCTTTTTCCTTTGACAAGCTCATAAATTTCTGCTACAATAAATGAAGTTAATTAATAATGCAAAATTCAAATCTCAGAATGATAATTTAAAATTATTAACTTTTAATTATTAATTATGTTTCTGAGATCTGAGATATTATCTTTAAGTTTGATTTTCGAGATTTGATAGAATTAAACTTACACTAACAAATGGTAGTAATATCATACCAAGATATAAAATAACAATAATCATCATGGCACATACAAAAGCAAAAGGAAGCACACAACTTGGCAGAGATTCAAAAAGCAAGCGTTTAGGCGTTAAGATTTTTGGCAATCAAAAAGTTAAGAATGGTCAAATTATTGTTCGTCAAAGAGGTACTAAGTATATAGCTGGAGAAAATGCTAAAACTGGCAAAGATCATACAATTTTTGCAAGCACAGATGGGATTGTTCAGTTCAAGAAAATTAATAAAAAAACATTTTCTGGTAAAACCAAAAAACGTCAACTAATTTCTATAAAATAATTATCTAGCTCTTGAAATTAAACTTGCTACGCTTTCAGGGTCTTTTATAATATCAAGTGACATAAATTGATTAGTATTTTTGTAAAATAAATAAACATTACCAGAATCAAGCATTTTAGCTAAAGCGCCATTTTTTCGATAAGCAATTCTATCGATTTTTTTAAGTTCAAGCTCGTCAATTCTTTTTGTGAATAATCCTAATTGTTCGATATTGATAATTCTTTGATTTGTTAGAATTGCGTAACTACCAGCCATTAGCGCCCAATTATAAAGTAAATATCCGCCAAGAACAATTAGCCAAAAAAGAAGAGTTGCTGTAAAATATTCGCCAAATCCCATTGCAATTATTACACCGGTAACCATTATAAAACCTAACGCGAACCATACTAGCGGCCAAAAAAGATAAACTTCGGATTTAAAAAAAATGTCTTTAACTAGCTCACCCTTTTTCTCAAGCGGATAAGATTTTTTAATTCTTTTTTCTCGATTAGAAATTTTTTTTGTTGAATTTTTCTTTATTTTTTTCATTTAATTGATTTAGCCTGGGCAACTTCTCGTACATCAACTTTTTTAGCAGAGTCATTTTCAACAATAATTGCTTTTGGTCCGATTTGTAATATATCTTCGCGATTAATAACAAGCCCAGTTGCTGAATTAGGCATAAAGCTTAAAAAAGTGGCGCTTAAACTCGGTGAATTTAAATATAATTTAACAATATAAAAACCAGCATCCTCTATTAAAACAGAAGAAACTTTTCCTAGATATTTCCCAGATTCAGTTTTTACGCGTTGGTTAATGATTGGAATTTCTTTTTCTGCTAATTTTTGAATTTTTGGATAAGGTCTATATTCCAAAATTTGCTTTGTTTTTACTGCAAAAACACCAGCGCCAATTTGTAAATTATCGACCGGCAAAATTATTTTTTTCTTAAATATATTAGTTTTAACCAGAAGCGCAATGAGTTTTCCTTTTTCAGGATCAAAAACAGCAGAATTAAAAAACCCCGCGATTTGATTTTTTTCTAAATCAATGATGCTTTGCAATTTATTGCTAAGCTCAAATAACATTAATTTGTAGTCTTTTGACTACCCTCCTTAATTTAAATATAGCTGGTTGGGAAAGAGATGTCAAAAATTAGATAATAGGTAATATCTCAGATTTCAGAAACATAAATAATAAATAAAAATTTTTATTATTGCAAATCCTAAGTTTATTAAAGGACGAGGCAATTTCGAATAGTTAACATTTCATTCGAAAAATATTTAAACAGCTATAATTAATAATCAAAAATTATTAGGTAAAAAAATTATTGTTTGAGCCCTGCCAGATGCAGGGCGAGAACTATCAAATTTGATGTCAATTAATATCTAATTACGTAGTTATTAGATGATCTGCTTCTTATTTTAGCATTCCCATTTGTCGAGCTGTTTTAATAGCCCTAGTTGCTTTTCTTTGGTGGCTAGCGCAAAGACCGGTTTTTTTACGAGGCTCAATTTTATCATCAAAAGAAAGCCATTTTCTTAAAACTTTAATGTCTTGAAAATCAATTTCTTTTTTTTGAACGCAATAATAACAACTTTTACTCATAATTTCTTTCTAGAAAGGCACATCGCCTAAAATATCTTCAAGATCTTGTTCGTCTTGAGATTTTTCTTGTTTTTTATCATTTGTTTTGTCTGGTGTTGATTTAGTTTTTACGCTTGGCGCTGGTTTGCTATCAGCCGAATTTGTTTGTTTTTCATCAGCTGGAAAATCGTTAACTTCGGCTCCGTCTGCTTGATTTCTACCTGGCCCAGTTGCTGCAATATTTTCAGCAATAATTTCTGTTTTATATCTTTTGACCCCGTCTTGACCTTCCCAATTTCTGGTTTTCAGCCGACCTTCAATTAAAACTTTTCTGCCTTTATGAAGTATTTGCTCGCAAATTTCTGCTAATTTTCCCCAAGCAACAATATCGTGAAATTCAGTTTCTTCTTGTTGATTGCCATTTGCATCGTTCCAGCGTCTATTTGTTGCAATCGCAAACGAAGCTACTTGCTGACCAGTTGTTGTAGTTCTAATTTCAGGATCTCTGGTCAAATTTCCCATAATAATTGCTTTGTTAAAATCTCGCATTTTGCTCCTTAAATTACTCTTTTAAAATTTCGCCTAATTTTTCATCTAATTTTTTGATTCTTTCGTTATCTGAATCAATTTCTTGACTGATTTCTTTTTTTGATTTTTTAATATCTTTTTTTAAATTAGTTTTTTTAACAATTGCTTTTTTAGTTTTAGAAATTGCTTTTTTAACAATAGTTTTTTTCTGAATTTTTGTTTTTTTGTTTCTTTTAACAGCTTTTTTTGTTTTTTGTTTAATTTTAATTGTTTTTGTCTTTGATGTATCTGCTGCAGTTTTTGTGGATTTTAAAACTGATTTTTGTAAAGTAGTTTTCGATATTTGATAAGAAACAATAATTGTTCTAAGAATTGCTGGTGTTTTTGAAAGTACATTTTTAATCTTTAAAACATTTTTTGGTTTAGTTTCAAAATTGACACTTAAGGAATTAACAACATCGTTTTTTTTAATTGGGTAGGCGAGTTTAATAACTGTTGATTCGCTTGTTTGGATTTGGCTGCATTTATTATCAGTCAAAGTTTTTTCTAATTTTTTAATAAGTTCATCTAAGTCTTTGCCTTTGATCATTTCAGAAATCAAGGCTCGTAATTGATAAGTTTTCATAAATATTTTGTTATTTTGGTATGACTTTAAAATAGCATAAAAAATTGAAAAAGTAAAGAACTTGGAGAAATTAAATTAAAATTAATAAATTAAAATGAACAATAACAAATTATAAATAAAAAATTAAATTGTTATTGCTAGCGAAGCGTGATAATCTAGGTTTCGAAGAAACCGTGTTAACTTATATTAATTATTTAAAAAAGAAGTTCCCTGCGTAAGGTGTGATGTGTTGAAAAAAATCCAACGCAGGGGTAAGTGATCTTGCAGCAGGCAAGTTTGCGACGGCTGCTAATTCACAGCGACAAGAAAGCCGTTGCTCATAGGAGGAGAGCCCCAATCTCCTGTCGGTGGATATTCTTCATCCCCCGAAACGAGCTTAGCGCTTATGTTTTGACCTACAGCGTCTTTTCCTCCCAACCAGATATACGGTAGCATAGGGTGGTTAAATGGGTCGTTTCGGTAGACGGATCCGCATATAGAGAGCTTGCTTGAGGTAAAAATGCGCAAAGGTCCACCATGCCCGCCGCCGAAACGACTAAGAAGCATCTCTTGGTTTTTTTTTGCTTTCGGGATGAACAAATGATAAGGCAAGGAACGCTTCTCGTGTTCAAACCCTTCTTGAGCAAGGTATTCGTCTATTCCTTGCATGTGAATAGGGTATCGTTCTTGTCCCCAAATCGGCCAAGCAATAGCAAACCTTTGCTCTGGGTCTATTTTGGGCCATTGTGTATAGTAAGGAAATCTTGTTGTCTCAAGCGGGATTTTCGAAGCAATCTCCTTGCCGTATGACCCAAATAACATCCAAATCCAATCAGGGTTTGCTGTATCAATCGATTCAAAATCAAAATAGGGATTTGCCTCAGCAAGTGTTGCAACCGGTAATTCAATAATCTCTATGGCCATTTTTGATCTTCCTTCCCGATCTGTGATGTGTGCGGACTTTTTGTCTGGCTAAATTATCTTATATTCTACTTGTTTTGTCAACTAAAAAAGTTTTTGATAAAATTTTTTAAATAAATTAAAAATTAAGATTGTTTCGCGTGCCAATAAACTCTATGCTTACAATGACAATATTTTTTTTATCTTTTAACTAATAACTTATATCTGTTATCTATTATCTATTATCAAATTATTCCACATGTTCGACTAGCACTTGCAGGCCTCGATCGATGTAATTATAGCCGAGCTCGCGCATTAAACTAAAGTTCAAGTCTAAAATTACACCACTTGGTGGAGTTGCTGTCCCCCAGGTGTGAGTAACTCGAGTTATTACCTGCTTTGCATTTGCTTGATTTGTAATTCGAATTTTTGTTCCGCGAGCATAAGTTGAGCTAACTACGTACCCTATTTTGTTAGTTCCAGTTGCAATTCCAGAGTACGAAGAATACACCCGGCGCTTGGTGCCGATACCAATAATTTTTGTTATTGGTTTTTTAATTACTTGTTCAGAGATTTTGTTTTTGGAAAATAGCTCGTTGTTGTGATAAACAAGTTTGTATTTAATTTCTTTTTCGCCCATTTCACCTGCTTGAATTACGCTCGAATTACCAACGTAAGTTGAGTTGTCGTCGCGTTTTTCAACATCGAAATCAATGCTTACTTTTTCAGCCACAGTTTTTTCAGAAACTCGAGTAATGTATATTAAGGTTTGGCGTTTGAGCTTGGCATTCATTCCAGGTTCAACAAAATCATTCTTAGATAATTTAATTTTATTTTCTTTGAAAAAATTGGCTACAGTTTCTGACCAAGTTCGGAACTCCTTTTTCCCGTCTTGATCAAAAACTGTTACTTTCGAGGCATGGCGAACAACAATCGGCGCGCCGATTCCTAAAACCGGCGAAATCAGATAACTGACTTTGTCTTCTGGAAAAACTTTAATTCCCAATTCATCAAAAACGTCTTCGAGCTCACGAGATTGGACATACTTAATTTTTTTGACTCCATCTTCAGTAATAATTATTGGCTGCCCGCGGCTAATAGAATTGCCAAGCACTTTTCCGTTTGCTCGCGCTTGATATAAAAAAGAAATTCCAAAAATCAAAATTAAAATTCCCAAGCTAGCGAACAGATATTTTTTTAAAAAATATTTTTTCATTTTTTCTTAATTGGCGCTAAGTCAACAGCGATTTTTTTTATTCCAAACTGGGAAAACGCAATTTCTGCCACGCTACCTTCCATTTTAATCACTACACCTTCGCCAAAAGTTTTATGGATTACTTGATCGCCAGGACATAAATCAATTATAGCAGATTTTTGATTTTGCAAAATTTTGCTGTTTAACCCTGAGCCTGAAGTTTTTTGTTTTAATCTAGCAAGTGCTCCGGCTACTTCCTTATCAAGTAAATTTTCTGGAATTTCTGAAATAAAACGAGAAGTTAAATTTCTTTGGGTTGAGCCAAAATACATTCTTTGTTTTGTTGAGGAAAGAAACAAGCGTTTTTTGGCTCTGGTCATTGCCACATAAAAAAGTCGTCGCTCCTCTTCCATCTCAGTTGGCTCAAGCAAACTTCGAGAATGCGGAAACAAGTTTTCTTCTAGCCCAACAATAAACACATTTTTAAATTCCAGGCCTTTGGCTGAATGGGCAGTCATTAGACTAATTGCTTTTGTTTCATTATCATATTGATCAATGTCGGAAATTAAGCTTACCTCTTCTAAAAACGCAGCCAGCGCGTCTTGGGTTGGCATTCCATGAAATTCTTCAGCCACAGATTTAAGTTCTTGGATGTTTTCCCAGCGCGCCTCGTTTTCCAGTTTTTTATCTTCATTTTTGGGTGAAAGCAGAAAATCTTTATAACCAGAGCCTTTGGCAACAAAATCAATTAATTCGCCTAGTTTCTGATCTTCAACAGATTTTTGAAAAAGCGCCAGCAAATCAATAAATCGAGCTAAAGATTTCTTCGCTTTGTCGCTGATTGTTTTTAATCTATCAATATTTTTTTTCAGATGATTTTTATCGTTTAAATATTCTTGCCACAGAGGCACAATTTGACGCCAGGTTTTTTCAGTAATTCCTCGAGCTGGCATATTAATAATTCTTTCAAGAGCAACCAAATCCATTGGATTATAAATCGTTCGTAAATAAGCAACAATGTCTTTAATTTCCGCGCGTTCGTAGAAGCGGACGCCACCAATGATTTTGTAAGGTAAATCGTATTTTAGAAAAGTTTCTTCAAGCGATCTTGATTGAGCGTTGGTGCGATAAAGAATCACAAAATTAGAAAAATCATCGTTAAGTTTTTCCAGTTCGCGGATTTTTCGAACCACAAATTCTGCTTCATCTTTTTCATCTCTGGCTTGAAAATATATTAGCTTGTCACCTTTTTCGCCTTTAGTCCAAAGATTTTTGTCCTTGCGCAAAGAATTATTGCGAATTACTTTATTGGCAGCTTCTAAAATATTTTGGGTTGATCGATAATTTTCTTCAAGCATTATCACTTTAGTTTTTGGAAAATCAGACTCAAATTTCATTAAATTTCGAAAATCCGCGCCGCGCCAGCCATAAATGCTTTGATCGTTATCGCCAACAGCGCAAATATTTTTGTGAACTTGTGCCAGCATTTTTATCAACTCGTATTGCGCTTTATTGGTGTCTTGATATTCGTCAACCAGAATATATTTAAAATAGCTTTGATATGATTGCAATGTTTCTGGGTTTTTTTTAAAAAGAAGCAAAGTTTTGGTAATCAAATCATCAAAATCCATTGCTCCTTGGTCAAACAAAATTCGTTCGTATTCAGAATAAACTTTTTCCACAATTTCCTGAAAAAAACTAGAAGCATAGCGAGAATAATCTTCTGGACTCATCAGCTCGCTTTTGGCAGAAGAAATTGCATAAACAATATTTTTTGGCAAGAATTGTTCTGTGTCAAGCTCTAAATTTTCCATTGCTTTTTTAACAGCAGCTTTTTGGTCAGATTCATCATAAATTGTGAAGTTGGTTTTGTAGCCGAGTTTCTTGGATTCTTTTCTTAAAATTTGAGCGCAAATCGAATGGAAAGTTCCCATATTTGGGGCTGAGCGGGAAAAGTATTTAACTCGTTTTGGCGGTTCTTGGCCGAGCAGCTTATAAACACGCTCGCGCATTTCACCAGCCGCTTTATTGGTAAAGGTAATTGCTAAAATATTGTAAGCTGGCACCCCACGCGAGATTAAATAAGCGATTCGTTGAGTTATCACCCGAGTTTTGCCAGAACCAGCGCCAGCCAAAATTAAAACCGGGCCTTCTGTGGTTTTTACAGCTTCAAGTTGTTTTTCGTTTAAATTTTCTAATTTCATCTGCATAATTTATTGTAACGAAAAAAATGTTTTAGGTAAATCATTTTTTAATTAATAATTAAGATCTCAGAATTAAGAAACATAACTAATAATTATAATCTATTAATTTTAAATTATCATTTTGAGTTATTAATTTTGAGATATAAAATTCGATTGCTATTTGTGTAAATTTATTATAAAATTTTAATATCAAAAAGAGGGCAAAACCTGTACTTTTACAATCAGGAAACAAGGAGGAAGTAGACAATGCCAATAAGCGACGAGGAAAAGAGAAAAAGAATTAGAGCATTTATCAAAGAGATTATGCCAGAGAAAAAGCTTATTACTGACCAAGAATGCGATGTAGCGCTAACAGTGATTTATAAGTTTATAATTCCTTTGTTGCAACAAAGGAAGGGAAGCTTTAAGCATTGGAGTGAAGATCAAATCAGCGATGCGATTATGGCTATTGAAGGTGATGAAGTTAGTTTTAACGAAACTTTGATAAACTTAGAGGCTTTCAGCGATCCAAAGTGTCCGGGCGTAATAATGCCTAAATCTCCTGACGATCCTGATGTTGAGGATTTTCTTGAACAAATGCGTCGGTGGGCAGAATCCACTAGGTCGACTGCTATAGGCGATCAGGCCGAGGTATCTGAAAATGCAGCTGGAGGACAATTAGCCCAAGACACTGTTGAGTCTGCTCCTGAGCATAAGGATCAGGCAGATAAAGGTTTTGAAGATTGGGCTCAGTAGCTCAAAACTTAAAACCCAAAACGCTGGAGGAGGGATAGGTATGCCTAGAAACTATCAGCCAGATATTCAGAAATCGCTGGATGAAATACTTGCTCAGCCAGTTGATTGTCGTGATCCAGAAGCTATCAAAAGACTGGTTGAACTTGAGCAGCAAGGAGAACTTGGTCCAGAAATCGAAGATCATTATGGGATGTATGATGAATTCGGTAACATTGTTGGCGGCTCAATTGTTGACATTGAAATGGATTGCGCTGAAGAAAGATGAAAACGCGAAAAAAGAAGTAATAAAAAGGCTACTGGTTTTGTTTCAGAGTCTTGAATTTGGAGTTGAGGATTAGTCAGAGTCTTGAACCTGTTTTAAACGATTGGGACAACCAAGCTTCAAACAAAAGAAACCCGAACCCACCTCTTAAGGAGGAACGCAGAAATGGAAAACGAAACTCCTAAGTCAGACCAAAGCGTTGAACCTGTTTTGCCAGCTGAGCTTAACGATATCATAGATCAGTTGGTGCTTAACCCAGAGGCTCGTGAACTCTTGGGCAAATGTTTTAAGCGTCAGCAAGCGCAAATCTACCAGCTGAAAAAAGATAATCGAGAGTTGAGATTAAAGTGGTTGGCAACAGCCGATCAGTTGCCAAGCGATCCAATATCTCAAGCATTTGAGACGCTGGACGCACTAAATGCAGGAGCAGCAGAAGATGATTCTGATTACGAATTCGATTTCTGCTTTATTGATGATAATAACGAGCTTGAGCCGGAATTCACTTTCACAATTACACCTGTTTCAGAACAGATGTTGATTCCGGCTAAGGTTTTGAGACAAGTTGTTCTTCGGTTAAGTCAAATGATTGGACCAGGCAATGTGCCGATTGTTCATGCTGATAATGAAGTTCAAATATTTTCCGCAGATGGAAACAACCTGATGGTTGCCTCGCTTTTTGTCAGTCCGTCTGGGATTGAAAATCTGCAGGTTTATCCCCCAGACGCAGTAATGGGGCTAGGAAGATATAATGTGATTGTTGATAACCGAAAAGTGGTTGCGCATATTAAGGTTGTTGATGACCATGGTTTTCTTCCCGCAGATACTGACTTTAATATTGCGAAGATTGATGGAGAGAAACTTGTTTTGATAGAAAATATTGAGGATAAGGCTGGCCTTATCTATATAACTGGCTTTTTATTTACTGAAAGAGGTCCGCGCAAAGTTGTTAAGGTTTGTCGCGGAAAGACTGCTCAAGAAATTCTTGATATAGCTAGGAAAGCTGGAATTCCATATTTGCCCGAGCCAGTTGGAATTTCAAATGCTGAATCTGAGGTAGAAGACGACTCTTGTGTGCCTCAAGATCCAATTATTTTTCAGCCAACAAATGCTGAGCAAGATCCGGAAGGACCAGTTTTTACAATTCATGGGATTAGGCCTTCTGATAATCCGGGTGCTGAGAAAATTCAGCGGCATCCTTTGCCTTATGATGAACCGGATTGTCCAGGAGTTCGTTGGCCTAGCCGCGGGTTAAGCAGAGATGAAGTTCAGCAAATGATTGCAGAATCCAATGATCAAGTTTCGAAACTTGAAAAGCGAGTTGCAGAGCTTGAGCGTAAAGTCGGCGGCTTTCCGACTGCTAGCGAAAGCGCTCAATCTACTGAGAAACCTGATCAGCCTGAGTAATTGCGCTGAGCGTAAATAAAACAAATAACCCAAGTCCGGGGAAGGTATCAATCTCAAGATACTTTCAAGCCCGGGCTTTTTTATTTAAAAAATATTAGTTGTTAAATAAAAGTTTTATTATTCGAACCAAAGGTGAGAACTAAAAAGCTTTTAGAGTTCTCGGCTACGCCTCGAACAGTAAGCTTACTGTTAGAATGAAATGAGAACTAATAATGTTAGTAGTTCTCGTTCTACATTTCTGACAGGCTTGAATACTAAATAAAATTTGAATTTTTTGAGACAAAAAAAGCAACTTTTATCTTTTCTGTTATCCCGTGCCATGACACTTTGCCTGCGGCTAGCAGAGTTTCTATCTTTTCTGTTATTCCTGGCTTGACCAGGAATCCATACCAATAGAATACAAATATCTATTATATAGATTCCCAATCAGGGTCGGGAATGACAAAAAGTTGAATAGTTCTCGTTCTACATTTCTGACAGGACTCGGATATTATGCGAAACTTTGTTATTACGAACGATTGAGAGAAGGATGTAATTTCTTGAATCGTCATCCCGAGCTAGTCGAGGGATCTAGGTTTCGGAGAAACCGCATATTTCGGCTTTTGCAAAGCCTAGATTTCCCGACAGCCTTTGGTGTACGTGATTCCGATCGAGCTCAGCTCGTATCGGGACTTTATCTCGCTTCTGAAAAACTCAGAATGATAGATGGTTGGGATTGTTTATCCCTTTGACAATCTCACGGATCGCAATGACAGAAAACATTAAGATCATCCCGACATTTGCTGGCGCTTAGTCGGGATACAGTAGTAAAAGAAAAGCGGCTTAGTGTGTGCGTTGTTCCCAAAATGTCTGGGAGCGTTGCACGACACTAAGCCGCTTGGGTGGGTCGAGTGTGGCTCTATCCTTTGCTAAAGCTATTACTAGCTAACATGAGGATTGAGCCGGGTTGTGAGCCTGATGTCAGACTCGGTTAGGAGTGGTGGGCGTATGCAGCCACTCGGGAAGAGAGGCTACTGCGAGCTACTGAAAGGAGTGCAGCAATCTTTTAAATTGTCATCCCGAGCTAGTCGAGGGATCTAGAATCCGTTAGGATTCGAATTCGCGCTTACGCGCTAGATCTCCCGACAGCCTTTGGCGTACGGGATCCCGATCGAGCTCAGCTCGTATCGGGACTTCGTCGTTCTCCCTCAGGATGACAAGCTGTTGAGATTGTTTTGCTCTTTGCTCGCAATAGCGAAAAATGGTTAGTGGCGGCGACGCTTGCTGCTGCGCTTGCCACGATTGGGTTGGCGACTGCTGTCGTCGCGTTTCTCAAGTTCCCGCTTGCGGGCGCGGGCAAGCTTCTCGTCGGTGTCTTCGTCTTCCTTGGGCTTATCGCCTTCGGAAGACTGCACTGCGCCATTGAGAGCGAGCACCATCTGGCTCTCGGTCAGTTCGCCGTCCTCCTCCGGTTTAGAGGAATAGACTATCTTGCCGCTGGCCTTTTCGTCCTTGGTCTGCGGCTTAGCCGTATCGTCGGTGTCGGCCGAATCTGCAGATACAGACTCGGTGAGCAGTTCTCCGAGGTTTTCCCCAGCGTCCTGCTGTTTCTTGGATTTGTTGGCAGCTTCGGCTTTGGCCTTTTTCGCCTCGGCCGCCTTCTCAGCCGCGATCTCAGCCGGCGTCTTCTGCTGCGCTTTGACCTCGGCCTTGCCGCCGTCGCCAGCAGCCTTGGTGTCCTCGGCCTTGCCGCCGCTCGTGGCCGACGCCATCATCTCGTCGTCGGCGCGGATCGGAGCTACGTCACCGATGGTCTTCGGACCCTCCGGTCCTGAAGACCAGACAATTCTGTCTCTGCTGACTGCAACAGCGCCGTTGCGGTTGTTGCCATTGTTTGTCGCCGAGTCCTGATACTGCTCAGGTCGAGGCATATACAGCGGCACGCGCAGAATGGTCTTGCCATCGAGGATGGCAGAGACCAAGTAGCGCTTCCCCGCGCAGCCGGCGACAAAGTCGCCCTTAGATGCGAAGATCCGAACGCACGGCGTCCCATCGAGTTTACTCTTCGACGGGATCGTCTCGACCGCCGCCGCCGCGCCTTCATTTATCGGCTCCGCAATCCAGCGTACGTAGAGAACGGCGTCGTCACCAGTCGGCACGGCGTCGGTTTTCCAACTGGGGCAGAACACAATCGCCCCAGTCTGGCCATCTTCGCCGTAACACTCCATGGCGAAGACTCTTCCGTCCTTACTCTCAGGGTCGGACGGGATTCTTCTCTGCTTCATCTTCTCCACGTCGACATACTGCTTGTCAACGTAGAACAGTTGCGGCTCGGGCTTGGGATGTTCCTTTGCCCAAGCCTCGAAATTCTTTACGCTAGGGAGGGTGATCGGTGCTTTGTAGATCACCCTGTCTTTCCCGTTTTCGTCCACGCCTTCCCAGATGGTCATGACGTACTGAGTGCCGAGTCTGGGCTCGACACCATTGATCCGGAATGCGGGATAGCCATCCCGGTCCCGGATCACAGAGAGATTGTTCGCGTCGAAGTTGCTGGAGCCAATCGATGGCTCCAGCAAGAAAGTGTAGCCACCATCTTCCATTTTCGGTGCGTCGTCTGTATATGCGCCGTAGTAGATGATGACGAGCTGCGGCTGGCCGTTGTTGTCATGGTTCCACACCATGACCGGCCAGATTCGTGGTGAACCGTCGTCGTTCACCTCGAAGTAGCTCGGGTCGAAGAACCCAGCGAGCGGCTCTTCGACTGTGGCGGGAGCGGTTGTCGAGTCGGCGGCGCTGGGCTTTTGCTTCCAACCCATTGCGTCAACTTCCTCCGTCTCTTCCTCGCCGTCATCATCATCTTTCTCATCGTCGGCATCGGCGGCGGCGTCGTTGCCCCAGTCGATGCTGTCGTCGCTGAGGTCTTCGGATGACTCGGACTCGGTGGCGAAGTCGTCGGCGAGGTTGGGTTCCTCGCCGTCCGTTTCGATCTTGATGTCGATGTCGTCCGGCGGAGTCGGGTCGGGCTCAGTAGCCTGTTCGGCCTGAGCCTTGATGTCGACCGCGGGCTCGGTCTTGGCCCTGGCCTGATCGAGCTTGAGTATCGCGTCCCGTGCCTCGAGTTGCTGGCGGAGACTCTTGTTCTCCTCCAGCGCCTTGGCGGACTCCTTGTTAACTGCAACGAGCTGGGCTCGTAAGCATTCAATGAGTTCGCCATCATCGAAATGCTCGATATCCTCGAGCTCGAGATTCGGGACTGTTGCCGCAACGTGGGTACGAATTGCCACCCAGCGATCTGCGGCTGTAGCTCTGTCATCGTGTGGCTCGAACGTGTCGATGGTGTTGGGGACTGGGGCTTGCACCTCAGTCGTGGCGTCGTCGGCGGAGTCGGTGATCTGCTCTGAACCCTCGCGCGATGCGGGGTGGAGCTCGATGTCGAGCTCGGGCGCGTCGTCATCGTCGTCCTGGTCTCCAGAATCCTGCGGAGGCAGGACTTCGACCTCGAGAACGTAGCGGAGCTCTGCCGGGTCATAGACCCAGTAGATGCTGGGAACGATGTCCTGGAATTTGGAGTCTTGGGCAGCGACCAAGCATCCGGCTGCATTGGCAACGAATGTTGCCCAGTTGCTGCCGTCATCGCTGATCGTGCCGTCGTCCTCTTCTTTATCGAGAACGACACGAGAGGTTGATGCTGGGAGACAACCGGCTAGAACCCGGCCGAATGCCACTGGGTCTGCAACTATCCGTCCGCCCTCGCCAGTCATCGTTTGTCTTGTCTGGTACCGGACGCTCTGGTAGTTGGTTTCAGCCCGGCGATGCCGGCTGTTGAGGCTATGTCGGAGCTCACTCGCTTTTCTGGCTGGCCAGGTTTTCACCCGCAGCCAGAATTTGGCGAGCTGAATGCCGAGCGGGTCCTGTGCGCGCCGGCGCTCTTCGCGCTCGCGGACGTTCATAGGGCGCTGCGGTACCTGCTTGGTGCCGCGCTGGACGCGTCGAGATCTCGGCGACGTCGATGACTTCCTGGCGAGATTTGCCAGGAAGTAGATTACGTACACCATCGCAGCCGCAACGACTGCATATGCCAGGACATCTTTGACTATTTCAACCGTAACCATTTTTGGCACCTCCTGGGTGCACTTCAACTACTTCTGAATGAAATGTGTGATCGCCCATAATACCGCACTCGCGGCTAGGGCGTACTTGAACGTCTTGGCAAGGAGCTCGTTGGATTCCTTACCGATTACTCGGAACAAGACCCAAAGAGCTCCGCAAAACATCGTTACGAATATGGCAGCCAAGATGCACCAGTTCAGAGCTGATGCTACTAGCTGCCAGCCGCCGGTCGATGGTGTTGTGGTTGTGCTGTCACTCTCGTCGTCGAATTCTACCTCGCCCGGAGTTTCATCCACCAAGGGAGGTTCGACGGGTTCCGTCGATGTCGACGGAGACGGTGCGGCTTTGGGTTCTGTGGTCGTTGGTATGGTGTCATCCGAAGCGGGAAAGGATGCGGTCCTAGTGGACCTGGATCCTTCACTTCGTTCAGGATGACGCGGCGTCGGTGGTGTCGACCACGTCGGCGTTGATTTGGCTACCTTTGGCTCGGACCCGGAGGACGGAGCTTTGGCCGCCGTTGTCGGTGTTGACGGTTTGAGCTGAGAGACGTCGGTCCCGGGCGGGTAGACATACCCACCATGGAAAACTGCGCCTCCGCTGCTCGTGCTTGAGCCGGCTAATTCTTTCTCAGCCGGACTCAGGGCTCGGTTGCCGAACGCCTTTTGCGGCGTCCACTCCTCAGTAGTAGTCGGAGCGGGCTCGCCGTCGCCAGTCGCCGGTTTTTCAGAAGCAGACTCGCTGCCAAATGCATCAGCAGGAGTCCACTCCTTCGGCGGCGCCTGGGCAACTTGGCGTGTCTGCGGCGCGCTCTCCCAGCTGTCATGCTGGGCAATGCGCCGATCCACAATCGAAATGTGGATGTCCGGATCCTCTGTCTGAGCCATCGTCGGCTCAAGACAAAGGGAAAGGGCTGCCACCGCCATGAAGGCGACGGCAACCCAGTGCGTGGTGGGATGGTTTTTCATACCATCACCTCCTGTTTTTTGACGGTGGCAGCCCGCACTGGTCAGCTGCTTACCGCTTTTCCTGGGGCACCTGCCCTCAGGGTAAAACTAGATTGTCATCGCGAGATTTTTCTGTCATTCCTGCGTAGGCAGGAATCCATACAATAGAATATCTATCGCATAGATTCCGTGTCGTGGCACGGAATGACAAGGGTTTGAGATTGCTTCCCCTGCCAAAGGCAGGCTCGCAATGACAAGAATTTCTATAACTTCATTTTTTCCAAAACCATCTCAAACAGGCTTTGGAAAACAAGATTGTTAAGTAACATTTGAGTATTTACATTATATAGAATTAAAACAAATTTGTCAAGAGTTTTACAATAAATCAAAAATCATAAATAAAAAATTAAAATGACAAATAAAAAATAAAAAATTTTAGGATTTTTAAAAATCCTGATTTTGAGGCTAAATTTAGGTAATTTTTGAATTTTTACTGTTCGGGCCTTGCCAAATGCAGGGTGACGTTGCAATTTTT